>DASXWX010000191.1:0-6218 GCA_036503395.1 Candidatus Limnocylindrales bacterium | reverse complement strand
GGCGCGGCGTCGACTGCCGCCGCCGGGGCGCTCTCGTTGCGCCGTCGCGGAGCTCGCCGTGTCGCCGTCGTGGCGGACGCCGGCTCGGCGGTCGTGGCCGATCGGCGGCTCGTTCGCTTCGTCCCGGCGTCCGGCGCGGCCGCTGATTCCGCACCACCCGACGCTGATGCCGTGGGGTCGGTGGCGACCGCGTCCGCCTCTGCCCGCGCCTCGGCCTCGGCGGCCGCGAGGTCCTTCGTCTCGTCCGCCATCCCACTCCTCGCTTCCCCGACGGTCTGGAGCCGTCCGGGTCGCCAGCCTACGCCGCCGCTGGTGCCGTCGTCGGGTCGGTTATCCTGCGCGCGGCTCGGGCCGACGCCGATCCTCGCGATCGTCGCCCGTCACGCGCTCGGGCCGCGGAGGCATGCATGGCGACGCGTGGGGACCGGCCGGGAGTTGTCCGGGGTTCTGCACGTGCCGGAGCCGGCGCGTGAGGCGATCGGTCGCGGCGGCAGGGATCGTCGGCGCGGTCGCCACGGCCGCGCTCGTGATCGCCCTCGCGTCGGTGCTCGGAGGCTCCGCGACAGCGCGCTTGCCCAGCCCGACCCCGGCCCAGTCGCCGACGGGATCGGCGTCTCCGTCCACGGCGCCGAGCTCGACGTCCGCCCCGCCGGCGAGTCCCGCGGCGCTCCCCACGCCCACGCCTGCGCCAACGCCGACACCCGGTCCGTCGCTCGTCGCGGGGCCGCTCGACGGGTTGCCGACGACCGCGGCGGCCGCGCGACGGCACCCGATCGCGGTGATGGTCGACGACCTCTCGCCGGCCCGGCCCCAGTCCGGATTCTCGTCCGCGTCGATCGTGTGGCAGGCGCCAGCCGAGGGCGGGATCCCGCGCTACATGATGATCTTCAACGAGAACCTGCCCAGGTCGGTCGGCCCGATCCGCAGCTCGCGGCTCTACTTCATCGCGTGGGCCGCGGAGTGGCGGGCGGTCTACGTCCACGTCGGTGGCTCTCCCCAGGCCCTGGCAACCCTTCGGTCGAAGGGTCACGGCCAGCTCGTCTACAACGCCGACGGGTTCGTCTACGAGGGGCGCTATCTCTATCGGATCGCGACCAGGCTCGCGCCCCACAACGAATACAGCGACGCGAAGAACCTGACGCGCCTCACGGCCGCTGTCGGGGCGAAGGACGGGACCCTCCAACCGGCCTGGAAGTTCGGGCCGGCCGCCCCCCTCGCCGACCGTCCGAAGGGCGGGACGATCGACGTCAGCTTCCCCGCCAACCACATCCACTACGCCTACGACCGCGTGTCGAACACGTACCGCCGATCAGTCGCGGTCGAGGGCGCCCAGCACGACGCGGCGACGGGCCAGCGGGTCGCCCCGACGAATGTCGTCGCGATGGTCATGCATTTCGGGCCGCTCAACGACGGCCACCCCGACAAGAAGCGGCTCGAGGCCCAGTTCGTCGGCTCGGGACCGGCCTGGATCTCGACGAACGGCGTCACGGTCCGCGGCACGTGGCGGAAGGCCTCGATCGGCGGCCCGACGAGGCTGTTCGACCGTCACGGACGGCCCGTCACGCTGACGGCCGGCCAGACCTTCGTCCAGGTCGTCGAGTCGGCGACCCAGCTCCGGTTCGTCGCCGGCAAGCCCGTGATCGTGCCGCCGCGACCGGGCGCCGGGGTCAACTAGCCGGAGCGAGCTCGGGCCGCCTCGGCGGCATGGGCGTAGAGACGCCGCATGTCGAGAGCGACGTCATCCCAGCTCCGGCCGCCGAGATCGCGCTCGGCCGCCTCCGCGGCCAGGGAGGACCGGAGGACGTCGTCGGTGACGATCGCCCGCAACGCGGCCGCGAGCCGGTCCGGGGAGCGCGGAGGGACGAGGATTCCTGCCCGACCGATGAGCTCCGGCAGGGCCCCGACCGCGGACGCGACCACCGGGACGCCGGCGGCGATCGCCTCGATCGTGGCCAGGCCGGCGGCCTCGCTCACGACGGGCGCGAGCGCGGCCCGGGCGGACCGCACCAGCGTCGCGAGCCGTTCCGGGGGCAGGGCCGGCGCGTAGGCGAACGCATCGCCGACCTCGGCCCGGGCCGCGGCCCGGGCGAGCGCGGCACGATCGTCCGGCGCAGCCTCGACGACCAGCACACGCGGCGGCCATGCATCGTCGTCCGGCAGGCCCGCCGGGCGACCCGATGCCGCGAGCGACCGGAGCGCGGAAAGGAGCGTGGGCAGATCCTGGCGGGCGTCGTGCCGGGCCGACCAGACCACGAAGCGCCCGCTCAGCCCGAGCCGCTCGAGCTCTCCCCGAGCCGCCGCGCCCGGCCCGGTCCGACCCGAACGAAACGCATCCCGAGCCGCGAGCGGGACGACGCGCAGCCGATCCGCCGGAACCCGGAGGCGACGGGCCGCGAGGTCGGCGACCGCATCGCTTCCGCAGGCGACGATGCTGGCGGTCCGCAGGAGCCGGAGCCGGAGCCGCGCGGCGAAGCGCGACGCCGGCGACCGCTGGAACGCGCCCGCCAGCTGCCACGGCGCGAGATCGAGGAGCGACGCGACGACCGGCAGTCCCGGCGCGAACGGGAGGATCGTGCCCGCGGCATGGTGGACGGCACCGACCGCGCCCGAGCGCCGAGCGCCCCAGCCCGTGCCGATCGCAGCACCGCGAAGGACGAACGGGTCGACGGCCGGGGTGGCCGTCCGGAGGAACCGCGTCGCCGGCAGGAATCGGCGGCCCGAGACGGGCAGCCCCGCGAGCCCCGGCAGCGGGTCGGGCAGGTCGGCGCGAAGCAGGACGACGAACGATTCGCCCTCGATCGGATCGGCCGCCATCGCTCCGAGCAGGCGGCCCAGGTATGCGGCGGTAACGGGCGCGTGCTCGGGCTCCTGGAGCGGGCGGACGTCGATCACGACACGGACGCCCGGCGGCGGCGTCACGTCCCCCTCGCCGCCGGGATCACCCGCTGCGCGACCGGCGGGCCGTTTCCCGGAGCAGGCGTCCGGCGCTCGCCCGGAGCTCTGCGGCACGGAGCTGGAGGACGACGACGAGCGCCTCGGCGACGATTCGCCGGCTCATCTTCGATGCGCCGAGGCGGCGGTCACGAAACGTGATCGGCAGCTCGACGATCCTCGCTCCGGCCCGCGACGCTCGGACCGTCATCTCGATCTGGAAGACGTAGCCGCCGGCGTGGACGCCGTCGAACGGGATCGCGGCGAGCGTGGACGCTCGCCAGGCCTTGAACCCGCCGGTGAGATCGTGCGGCCCGAGACCGAGGACGGTCCGGGCAAAGAGGCTCCCGCCCCGGCTGATGAGCCGGCGGCCGAGTCCCCAGTCCACGACCGAGCCGCCGGCTGCGTAGCGCGAGCCGATCACGAGATCCGCGTTCCCGTCCGCGACCGGCGCCACCAAGGACGGCAGGACCGCAGGATCGTGCGACCAGTCGGCGTCCATCTGGCAGACGACCGCGGCTCCCGCGTCGAGCGCGATCCGGAACCCGTCGAGATAGGCCCGGCCGAGACCCTGCTTCGCGGGTCGATGGCGGACGTGGACGCGGGCGTCCGCGGCCGCGAGGCGGTCGGCGAGATCACCGGTGCCGTCCGGCGACCCGTCGTCGACGACGAGAAGCGCCCCGTCGGTCAGGGTCTCGAGGATCGCGGTCGCGATCGCCTCGAGGTTCTCGATCTCGTTATAGGTCGGGAGCACCACCCACGTCACGTCGCGCCGCGACGATGGCGCGGGCGCTGGAAGGGTGGGCGCCTCGTCGGTCATCCGCGCGAGTGTAGGGCGCGGTCAGCGGATGTAGCCGGTCACCTCGACCTTGATGTTCGCGTGGGAGCCCGACTTCCCGACCCAGGCGAACGACAGCCGACCAGAGCCCAGTCGAACCGTCACTCCGTTGGAGCGAGCGTCGCCCTTCGCGACGTAGAGCGCCTCGGCCGCGGACGACGTCGTCGGGCTCGAGGCGATGGCCACGTAGCCGTCGCTCGAGGCGCCCACGACCGAGACCTGGATCGTCAACGCCTTCGCGTCCGACGGAATGCCCGACCGACCGGCGAGGGTCACCGTCCGTGCCGAGCGGTTCGCGAGCGGGCCCGCGAGCAGGAGGTCGGCCGATGAGTTGAGGATCCGCTTCGGCCCGAACCGCGTGTAGCCGGCACCGCCGCCGCGGTAGTAGCCGGTCACGTCGACGATCACGTCGGTGTGGGAGCCCGCACGTCCGACCCACGCGAGCGAGAACCGGCCCGAGCTGAGACGCATCGTCACCGAGCTCGAACGCCGCCCGCCGGCGGGCGTGTAGACCGTCACCGTTCCGGGCGCACTGACCGACGTGGGCGTGATCGAGAGGTGGCCCGAGCTCGTCGGGCCGACCGTCGTGACGTTCAGGGTCACCGCGACCGCGTCCGATGGGACGCCGCTCGTGCCGGCGACCATGATCGAGCGCGGCGAGCGGTTCGCGAGGCGACCCGACAGGCCGTTGCCGGTCTTCGTGTTGATCAGGCGGTTCGGAGCGACGCCGCTGAAGCCGCTTCCGCCGCCGGCCCGGAAGTAGCCGGTGACGTCCAGGACGACGTCCGTCGCCGAGCCGCTGCCGGCGACCCAGGTGATCGAAAGCGAGCCGCCGCTCAAGGGCACCGTCGAGCCGGCGGACCGCGTGTCGCCCTTCGGGGCATAGAGCGTCGTCGGCGTCGGGCTTCGGCTCGGCGACGCGGTGACCGTGAGCCGGCCCCTCGTCGACGGGCGGACGGCGGCGACGTCGACCGTCACCGCCAGCGCATCCGACGGGATGCCGTGGGTCCCGGCGATCCGGAGGGTCCGCGGACTGTGGCTCGAGAACCGGCCCGACAGCCCCCGGTCGGAGCGCGTGTCGAGGACCCGGACGGGCGTCATCGCGGTGAAGCCCGCATCCGCCAGCCGGTCGATGGTCACCGCGTAGGCGTCGATCTGGGCGGTCGTGACCGGTCGCGCGGATGGTGCCGTGTAGATCGCGCCGCCGTCGGTCGCGACGAGCTGGAGGATGTACCGGCCGTCCGGCAGGGCCGATCCGCCGACGCGCCCGTTCCAGGCATAGGACTGAGCGCCCGCGGAGCGGTACGACGAGAGGTCGATCGAGCCGTGATCGGTCCCGTTCGTGCCGAAGACCTCGAGCGAGAGCCCGTCGAGGGCGACCGCGTTCGTCCAGTTCACGGCGATCGTGTCGCGCCGCCCGTCGCCGTTCGGCGAGAAGCGCCGGTTCGCGACGGGCGAGCCCAGGCTCGCGTCGCCGAGGCCGGCGAACCCGAGATCCCGCAGCCGCGCGTTGACGGCCGTCGCGTTCGGCGCCCGGCGGGCGTCGACGAACGTCGAGCCGCTGCCGCTCGTCGCCAGCCAGAGGCCGACCTCGGTCTCCCCGACGGTGTTCCACTCCGACAGCGGGCCTGTGACCTCGTACCACGTGTAGCCGTCGGCGGACACGGGGCCGCCCGTGATTGCATAGACGTCGCCGCTGCTGGCGGTCCCGACCTTCGTGGCCGCAGTGTCCGGCGCCGTCCGCAGGCTCAGACCGTCGGTCGTCACGGTGCCGAACGAGCCGCGCGCGAGCGAGATCGTGCCGTCGCCGGTCTGGGCGACGTTCCAGGCCGACCAGTTGCCGCTCGTGTCGCGCGCCCGGACCCGGAAGGCGTACGTGTGGCCGTTCGCGCCGAGCCAGACGTCGCTCTTCGCGGTCGTCCGGCTCTTCCAGCCCTTCCACGAGCCGCCGTCGGTCGCGACCTGGACGTCGTAGCCGGTCACGCCGACGTCGTCGCTGCCCGTCCAGCGAACCACGAAGCCCTCGTCACCGGCGGTGCTGGGCAGGATCCGGATCCCGGCCTCGGGCAGGGTCGTGTCGTGGAGGAACTTGGCATTGAGCTCGTCGTACAGCTCGGGCCGGGTGCCGTCGTACCCGAGCGCCCACATGCCCACGCCGCGCAGTCCGAGGCGGTTCACGAGGTCGTACTTCGCGCCGAGGGCCCGGGTGTCGTCGACGTAGATCTGGCGCCACGTCGTGACGCAGCCGTAGGCGGTCGTGCAATTGTCCTTCTTGTAGGCCGTCCAGGCGACCTCCTCGAGCGGGTCGTATTGCTTGCCGTACTGCTTGAGAACGTCAACCGCGTTCTCGTAGTTGACGCTGACTGAATAGCCGTACTTCGAGCCCGACTGGTTCTTCGCGTCCAGCTTCGACGTGGTCGTCGACCAGGCTCGGCCGTAGTACGGCACC
>DASXWX010000190.1:0-5016 GCA_036503395.1 Candidatus Limnocylindrales bacterium | reverse complement strand
GGCTCGGGTCGACGGCGCTCGCGGCGCTCGTGCGCGAGCTCCACTACGTGATCGACGTCGACGGCGCGTCCCGGGAGGTGCTGGCCGATGCCGCCACCGGACTCCTTGGCGCGGACCGTCTGCCGAGGCAGCGCTCCCGCGGTACGCGCGAGGGGACGTTCGATTTGCGGCCCCGCGTGCTCGAACTCGCGGTCGAGCCCACGGAAACGTCGACGACCACGACGACCCGGCTTCGCCTCACGGCCCGCGTCGATCCGGCGCTCGGCGTCGGTCGGCCCGACGACGTCATCGACGCGCTGTCGGATGCCGTCGGCGCCTCGCTCATGACGACACGTCTCGTCCGAACGCGGGTGCGCCTCGCCGACGAGTGACGACGCACACGGGCGTTCGTTGACCGGACCGCCGGTCCCGGCATACACTTCGCGTTCGCGCCCCGGCAGCGCCGGGGGCGTCTTCATGTTCGGCGCCGCGGCCAGCGGGCTCCGCCCGTCGATGCCGCCGCCAACCAGCCTTCCGGAGATCCATGTACGCAGTCATCGAGACCGGCGGCAAGCAGTACCGCGTCGAGCTCGGAACGGAGCTCGCCGTCGAGCGGCTCGACGCCCCCGCCGGCGGCTCGGTCACGCTGGACCGGGTCCTCCTCGTCGCCGACGGCGACGAGGCCACGATCGGCCGACCCCTCGTCGCCGACGCCGTCGTGTCGGCCGACGTGGTCGCCCAGGACCGCGCCGACAAGGTCATCGTCTTCAAGTACCGGCCGAAGGCCCGCCGCCGAGTCAAGAAGGGTCATCGCCAGGACCGGACGGTGCTGCGGATCAGCGACATCAGGTTCAACGGCCGAAGTGCGGCCGAGGACTCGCAGCGCGCCGAACAGGAGCGCAAGACCGAGCGGGAGCGGCTCCAGGAAGCGGCGGCGCGACAGGCGGCCGAGGACGCCGCGCTCGCCGCGAAGCTCGCCGACCGGTCCGCCCCGGCCGCAGAGCCCGCGAAGCCCGGGCGCACTCGCGCGAAGTCCGCCGAGACGACGCAGCAGGCGTCGAAGACCGGCTCGAAGGCAGCGGCCAGCAAGGCCAAGACCGACGCCAAGACCGACGCCAAGACCTCGGGGACCGCGAAGACCACGACCAGGTCGGCCGGGACGAAGGCGTCCTCGAAGTCGACGGCGACCGGCTCCGGGACCTCCGAGAGCGGGCGGCCGGCTCGCCAGCCGCGAACCAAGAAGGACGAATAGGAAATGGCACACAAGAAGGCCGGCAGCAGCTCGAAGAACGGCCGCGACAGCGTCGGCCAGCGCCTCGGCGTGAAGGCCGGCGACGGCCAGCTCGTGACCGCCGGCTCGATCATCGTCCGCCAGCGTGGGATGACGTTCCTCGCCGGGCCGGGCACCGGGCTTGGTCGCGACTACACCGTCTTCGCAACGGTCGACGGTCATGTCCGGTTCGAGCACCAGACGAAGGACAAGAAGCGAATTCGGGTGGAGCCCGCGGCTGCCCCCGAGAGCGCCGGCGTGGCCGGTGCAGCAGCCGGGACCGCCGGCGCAGGAGCCTGAACACGTGAAGCCCGAGATCCATCCCAAGTATTACCAGGCCGAGGTGCACTGCGCCTCGTGCGGCACGACCTTCACGGTCGGGAGCACCCGCCCGGAGCTCCGTGTCGACGTCTGCAGCAACTGCCACCCGTTCTTCACGGGCAAGCAGACCATCGTCGACACGGCCGGCCAGGTCGAGCGGTTCCAGCGGCGGCTCGAGCGCCAGGTCCGGACCTGAACCGGGTCGCGGCCTGATCGGACCCGGCCCGCTCGCCGGCCGCCGCTAAACTTCGGCCGTGGCTCGCTTCTCATACGGGGGTCAGGCGCTCATCGAGGGCGTCCTGATGCGCGGCCGCGACGCGATCGCGGTCGCCCTTCGCCACCCCGACGGCCGGATCGTCTGGGCCAGCGAGCGTATCGATACCGGGGTCCACGGCTCGCGCGTCGCGCGGCTGCCGTTCGTCCGCGGCCTCGTCGTCCTCTACGAGACGATCGTCATCGGCACGCGCTGGCTGGTGCGGAGCGCCTCGGTCGCCGCGAGCGAGGAGGGGATCGAGATCGGCCGCGGCGCGGTCGCTCTCATGCTCGCGATCATGCTGTTCGTCGGCGTCGGGATCTTCTTCGTGCTGCCGCTGTTCATCGCCTCGGTCGCGACCGGCAACGGACTCGTGCCGGCAGCCGACGGCGGCGGAATCCTCGGCGCGCTCGTCGAGGGGCTGATCCGCGTCGCGCTCTTCCTCGTCTACCTGCTCCTCATCGCCCAGACACCCGACGTCCGCCGCGTCTTCCAGTACCACGGCGCGGAGCACATGACGATCCACGCCCTCGAGGCGAACGACCCACTGACGATCGAGCACGTCCGCCGCTATCCGACTGCACACCCGCGCTGCGGGACCGAATTCCTCGTGGTCGTCGTGATCCTGTCGATCCTCGTGTTCAGCGTCGTGGGTCACCTGGCCGGCCACGCCACGCTCGCGTTCACGATCGGGTCGCGGATCATCCTCATCCCGGTCATCGCGGCCGTGGGCTATGAGCTCCTAAAGCTCGGCGCCCGGTTCCGGAGCTTCGCACTCGTCCGGGCGGTCACCTACCCCGGCATCCTCGTCCAGAAGATCACGACGAAGCAGCCGACCGACGACATGATCGAGGTCGCGATCGTGTCGATGGAGCGCGCCCTCACGGCGGACCGCGAGTCGATCCCGGCCGGCTCGGACCTCTTCGACGCCGAACCGATGCTCCTGCCCGGACGAACCGCCCCCGCCGACCCGGGTTGATGGACGGCCTCGAGGCGAAGCTCGCGGCGATCGCGCGCCAGTACGACGACCTCCAGGGCGAGCTCGCCCGACCCGAGGTCACGAGCGATCCCGACGCCCTTCGCCGGCTCGGACGCGAGCTCGCCCAGCTCGAGCCGGTCGTCGATGCCTATCGGCGGCTGAGCGACGTCCGCGGCCAGCTCGCCGACGCCAGGCAGCTCCGGGAGACCGAGCAGGACCCCGCGATGCGCGATCTCGCCCGCGCCGAGGTCGAGTCGCTCGAGGCCGACGAGGCGCGGCTGCTCGACGACCTCAAGGTGCTGCTGCTCCCGCGCGATCCGAACGACGAGCGGGACGTGATCGTCGAGATCCGTGCCGGCGCGGGCGGCGACGAGGCCGCGCTCTTCGCCGGCGATCTGCTTCGGATGTATCTCCGCTACGCCGACGACCACCGCTGGCAGTCGGAGCTGATGTCGGCCCACGAGACCGGCAACGGCGGCGTCAAGGAGGCGATCGTCGAGATTCGCGGCGACGGCGCATACAGCCGGCTCAAGTACGAGGGCGGGGTTCATCGCGTTCAGCGCGTCCCCGCGACCGAATCATCCGGTCGCATCCACACCTCAACGGCGACGGTCGTCGTCATGCCCGAGGCCGAGGAGGTCGACGTCCCCCCGATCGACGAGGAGAAGGACCTCCGGATCGAGGTCAAGCGCTCATCGGGCCCCGGCGGCCAGTCGGTGAACACGACCGACTCGGCGGTGAGGATCACCCACCTGCCGACCGGCCTCGTCGTCGAGATCCAGGACGAGAAGAGCCAGCACAAGAACAAGGCCAAGGCGATGTCGGTGCTGCGGTCGCGCCTCTACGAGCGCGAGCTTGAGAAGCGCCGGGCCGAGGAGTCGGCGACGAGACGGGGGATGATCGGGGCCGGCGACCGTTCGGAGAAGATCCGGACGTACAACTTCCCCCAGAACCGGGTGACCGACCACCGGATCAGCCGCGACGTCCACGACCTGCCGCGGTTCCTCCAGGGCAACCTGGACGAGATGATCGACGCGCTCGGGACCGAGGACCAGGCGTCGCGCCTCCGCGACCTCGACGACGGCGACGACGGGAACGGCCGTGGCTGACGGTCGGACCGGGGTGGCGGCCGGAGCCGGTCCCGCCGCCGTCGCTCAGCCGCTGGCGGTTCGCACGGCGGCCCGCTGGATCCAGCCGGTCTCGCCGGAGATCGTCCCGGCCACGGACCTTGGCTCGGTCCTCACGCTCAAGCACGGGACGCTCTTCCTGTTGACCGACCAGTTCGGCGACGTCCGCTCGGATAGCCGAGGTCTCGGCCTCTACCGGGGCGACACGCGCGTGCTCTCATGCGCGACGGTCCGGGTCAACGGCGCCCGCCTGTCGCTCCTGCAGTCGCCGGCCGGGGGAACGTACGCCGGGGCGATCGAGATGACGAACCCCGGGCCCCTTCGCAACGTCCACGACAAGATCCAGCCCGAGGTCGACATCGAGCTCGCGCGCCGAACGCTCGGGATCCGGCGCGAGCGGGTGATCGCGGGCGCCCTCCGAGAGCGGCTCCGGGTGGTCAACCACGCCGAGCACGAGGCGGCGGTCGAGGTCGAGCTCGAGCTCGGCGATGACGGCGCCGACATCTTCGAGGTCCGGGGCTATCCGCGGCCGGCGCGCGGGTGCCTTCGACCGATCGCGATCGACGCCGAGGGGACACGGCTCGCGTTCCGCTACGACGGTCTCGACCGGATGCGCCGGACGACGTTCGTGGCCTTCACCTCGCCCGCGATCGTCGACGCGGCGCCGCCGCCCGAACCCGGCTTCGCGGCCGGCGGGCAGGTCCGGGCGCGGTGGGCCTTCACGCTCCAGCCGGGAACCGAGGAGGCGATCGAGTGGCGGATCTGGGACGCGGTTCGACCGATGCCCGACGGTCTCGACCCCGTCGCGGACGATCCCGATCCGGCCGCCGGCGACGTCCCTGCCGACCTCTTCCCCGAGCCGCCCGCGGTGCGGAGCGACGAGGCGGCCGCCGCGTACCACGCCTGGACACGCGGGACGACCACGGTCGAGAGCGACCATGAGCTGTTCAACCTCACCGTCCGCCGGTCGATCGCCGACCTCAGGCTGCTCGTCAACGACGGCCCCGACGCCGGCGAGCGGTACGTGGCGGCGGGCGTGCCCTGGTTCGCCACGCTTTTCGGCCGCGACGCGATCCTCATCGCCCTC
>DASXWX010000189.1:0-7564 GCA_036503395.1 Candidatus Limnocylindrales bacterium | reverse complement strand
CCAAGGTCGACGACTACTACGGGTTCGTCATCCGGCGCCTCGCCGCCCAGGGCGCGCTGCCGCCCCACTTCGACGCCCCGATCCCACCGCCCCGGAGCACGGCCACGCCGCTCGACGACACGCCCGGCCCGAGCGCGCTCGCGAGCTGATCAGTCGGCGGGCGGCGCGAGCAGCGGCAACCGCGGCGCCGCTGCCGCCTCGCCGCCGTCCGGCCCTTCCCGGTCGACCAGCGCGAGCCGCCACAGCCAGGCCGAGTAGGCGACGACGAGGCAGAACACGACGAGCCCGGCCGCCAGCAGGAGCGGGCCGGCAGCGATGAGCTTGACGCCCGGCGGGACGGGGTCGGTGTTGACCGGGAACTGGAACGGGTAGAGATAGGTCGGCAGCAGCCCCTGGTAGGCGTTCACGAGCGAATCCGGCAGCGGCAGGGCGGCGATGTTCGGGTAGAGGACGAGGAACCAGCCGCCGATGCCCGCAAGGACCCCGACGACGAACCGGCGGGGATCGCGGGCGGTCAGGATCACCCATGCCACGGCGGCGAGGGGGATGAGCACGAGCAGGCCGGCGAGCTCCGGTCGGAACCCGTCGAGGCGGAAGATCGCGGTCGTCGGGTCGAGGGCGAGGGTGGCGCCGAGGGCGAGCCCGGCCGCGCCGACGATCAGGGCGATCCGACCGGGAGTTCCTCCGACCAGCCGACCGCCAGGGCGCGCGGCCGTGAGATCGGACGCCAGGAGCTCACGAACGACGAGCAGTATCGCGACGACTACGACCACGGCGAGCCCCGTGGTGCGGGCCGTCACGACGAGGTTGCCGGGGTTGCCCTGGCAGGCGAGCGAGCCGGGACTCGCGCGCTCGACGCCGACGAAGACGCAGAGCGGGGCCTTAAAGACCCACATGACCATCGGTCCGACCACCACGGCGGCGGCCGAGACGCGTGCCAGCAGCCACGTCCGCCATGACGGGCCGTGCCAGACCTCGGCGAGGAGGTAGGCGAGGGCGATCACCACGAACGGCAGGCTCGTGTAGTAGTGGTACTGGAACGTGGCGCGATCGATCCGGGACCACGCCAGCCACTGGCAGGCGTAGCCGATCCCGATCAGGCCCAGCGCGAGGCTCCGCCGCCGGAACGCCTGCCAGGCGACGAACAGGAGCGCCGGGATCGACAGCCACCAGATGACGATGTTTCCGGCGTCGTAGATCGAGGCCGCAGTCGAGCCGGCGTAGCTGCCCTGATAGAACCAGACCGGCTTGAGGTCGAGTGGCCACGCCCACCACGGCGACGATGCGGCGTGCGGGCTGCGCAGGTTGTTGTGATAGTCGTACATCTGCTGGGTGAGCTGGACGAGGGTCTGGCCGTCGTGGCCGGGCGGCCAACCGGTCACGATCTGGTGGCCGTCGACGAAGGCCCACGGCACGTACGAGGCGACGTAGACCGCGAGCGGGATCGCCACCAGACAGACCGCGGCCCAGGCGACGGGGACGCCGAGGGCCCAGCCCGGGCGGAGCCAGCCCGGTGCCGGCTCGGCGGGCGGCCGATCGACGGAGTCGCCGGCGTCCTCGCCATCGACCGCGTACGGCCCGAAGCCCCACCCAGCCGCGATCGTGAAGGCGACCCACGCGAGCGGCCCGACCGCGCCGATGGCGATCGCGACGACGACCGCCGGCAGGCTCAGCGAGCCGAGGTGGAGCTGGCCGGTCCCGCGGGCGAAAACGGCGACGGCCAGGACGAGCCCGATCAGCGGCGGCGCGGCGATCGCGAGCCGTGACTCCTCGCGCGACCAGGCAACGGGGTGCGTCACGGCCGCCACGACGGCGAGCCCGGTCAGGGCCACCATCACCAGAATGAACGTGAGATTCGGGCCGCTGGCCGCGCCCGACGGCACGGCGATGGCCATGTAACCGAGCACGGTCGTGCCCGCGACGAGCCCGGCGAGCAGCATCAGCCGTCCGAGGGCCGACCGGGCCAGGATGAGGACGGCAACCGCGCCGATCGCGTACGCCGCGACCCATTTCGAGGCGAGGGCGAGCCCGAGCAGGACGCCGAGCACGGGCATTCCAAGCCAGAACCCGAGCCGCCAGGCGCCGCGCAGCTGCCAGAGCGCCACGAACAGGACATACGCCGCGACGAGAAACAGGCCGACGTAGACGTCGTTCATGCCGATCCGGGCCATGACGAAGAACATCCCGTCGGCCAGGGTGAGGCCGCCGGCGAGGAGCGCGACAGACCGTCGTCGGAACAGGAGCCGCGCGAGGAGGTAGATCAGCCCCGCCGTCAGCGCGCCGGCGAGGACGCCCGGGAACCGCCAGGCGAAGGCGTTCTGGCCGATGTCGACGACGGCCGTTTCGCCGGTTGCGTCGAAGGCGAGGATCTGCTCCCGATCGGCACCCGGGTAGTCGGGCGCGATGTCGAGCGCGGTCGCGGTCGGGACGAACGGCAGCCGGGCGTCGGCGTAGACCGAGTTCGCGTGCGGCTCGATCACGTAGATCGTGCTCGCGGCGCCGGTCGCTGTCCGGCCGAGTGCGTGGACCATGAGCGTGGCCGGATCCCAGTAGGTGGTCTCGACCTGGCCCGGCATCGTCATCGTCGAGTCGATCTTCGGGTCGCCGGCGCCGTTGTCGCCGAGCGAGACGATCGTGATCGTCCGGCCCGTCGCCACGTAGAGGCGGGGCGTGTCGACGGTGACGTACGAGAGGCCGGTGGCGGGCGCGTTCGTCCTGGTCTGGCCGACGGCCGCACCGCTCGTCGGCGACAGGAACGTCAACCCGTCCCTGCCCGCGGGCACCAGCCGCGGCTGCTGGTCGACGCGGAACCCTGCGAGCGACCCGTCGCCGATCGCCGAGTCGAAGAGGGGCTTGTTCGCGGTCGTGACGACGGCCGGCAGCGTGACCTCGTCAGCGTCCGTCGCGAGCGCGCTCGCGTAGGTCGAGGCCTTGCCGCCGGCGATCCGGGCGACCGCCGAGGCGGCCGCCTTGGGGTCGGGGACGTCCGCGGGCCGCGCGACGAGCGCGTCGCCGGTACCCGCAGGGGCCAGGGCCGCCAAACCTGCCACCGTGGCCGTGCCGGTCACGGCGCCCGTGTCGGGATCGACGAGCGTGACGCGGTCGCCCGAGCGGACGGCGAGCCACGAGCCGTCGCCGGACGCGGTCAGCCCGTCGACCGGCCCGTCGACGGTCGCGAGCGGCGCGGTTTCGGCGCCGATGGGCCGGGCAGAGGAGGCGGGCTCGTCGAGCGCGAGCGCGGTCGACAGGGTCCGGATCGAGCCGTCGGCGGCACCCACGTAGAGCCGCCCGGCGGCGGCATCGATCGCCAGCGCCGTCGCCGCCGACCCGCGGATCGTGGCGACCTCGGCGCGGCTCGTCAGGTCGTAGGCCCGGACGTCCGTGCCCGTCGCGACGTAGAGCCGATCGCCGGCCCGCTGGACCGCCGGATCGTCACGACGCGGCTCGATCGCCGCGTCGAGGACCGGGACCCCGAGGGGGCTCGTGCCGGTGACCTGGTCGTCGCCGAACAGGACGAGGCCCGCGGCCATCGCGTACTTCGCGACGTGGGGATGCGTCCACTCGTAGATGTCGTGGTCGATGCCGTAGCGCCACTTCTGGAGGAACTCCGTCGCGGTCCGGGCGTGGTAGACCTCGTCGAAGTGCATCTGGTACGGCTCGGCGAGCCGCCAGGTCCGGAGCAGAAGGGCGGCGATCACGAGGACCGCCACGACCCACAGGTCGAGCCGATCGAGGCGGCCGCCGGGCTCGCCGGCGAGCGTGGCCGACCGGTCGTGCCGGATGGACGGTCTCTGAACCGTCGCCCGAAGCCAAGCAAGGAGTCCGGGTCGATCGTCGATGTCGACCTCGGGCGGCTCCGACGGAGGGGCCTGCTCCGCCGTCCACGCCGGGGGCACCGCCCACGCGGGGGCCGGCGTCGCGCGCTCGTCGTCGCCGAACCCCCTCGGCTCGGTCGACGGAGTCGCCCCGGCGACCTCGCGCGCGAACGCGCGGCCGGCGGCCGGCCGCAGCTGGGCGATCGCCCAGGCGAACGCGGCGGCGTTGAGGAGGGCGATCAGGGTCACGCCTTGCGAGTCACGGATCGCACTCCCGATCCCGAGCCAGTCGGCGATCTGCGGGTTGTCCGGGTAGAGCGTCGTGAGGACGACGTACATGTTGAGGAACGTGGTGGCGGACAGGACGACGTAGGCGAGGGTCCAGCGCCATGAGGCCGCGGCCAGCACCACGCCGAGCGCGACGAACGGGAACAGATAGCGCTCGTGAACGCGCGTCGGGAGGACGAAGAAGGCGATCGCCAGGACCGTCAGCCCGACGAGGATCGTCCGCCGGTCGGGCCGCCACGCGACGAGGCCGAGGACGGCAAGCGTCGCCAGGACCAGGAGCGCGCCGCCCACCGCGACCGCCCAGAACGGCCCGATCAGCGTCTCCATGCCCGGCTGGCAGGGGGTCCCTGCGCTGGTCCCCGCGGCGGACGTCGTGATCGCGTCGCACACCCACTGCCCGGTTGCGGCGAGGCCCGCGCCGTCGTGGGTCAGGAGAGCCCATGGGTTGTACGCGTTCACGGTGAGCCAGGGATAGCCGCCGGCGGTCTCCGCAACCTGGTGGAGGAGGTCGGGAAGCGACAGGCCGAAGGGGGCCGACAGGACGATCGCGGTCGCGAGCCCGGTGAGGCCGGTCGTGACGATGCGCCACCACGGGTACGGCCGGACGGCAGGCCTGAGCGTCTCGCCGGCGTCCGCGTCCGCGGGCTGGCCGGCGATCGCCCGCCGGATGACGACCACGGCCACGATCGGGACGAGGATGCCGAGCTGGGGCTTGATCACGGCGGCGGTCGCCGCCCACAGCGCGCTCCGCTCGGGCCGGTCGTGCCACAGGTCGCGCACGCCGAGCAGGAGGAAGACGAGGCCAACCGAGTCGACCTGGCCCCAGACGACGCTGTCGAACCAGGTGAGCGGCGTGAACAGCACGACGGCCGCGGCGAGGATGGCCCGCGTCCGGTTCGCGGTCAGCTCGAGGACGAGATCGCAGACGAGCCAGGCGACGGCGAGGTCTGCGAGGATCGCGGGCACCTTGATCAGGTCGCCGATGCCGCCGATCGCGCCGCCGACGACGCCGATCAGCCACAGGAAGTAGAGGTAGCCCGGCGTGTAGTCGTGGAAGAACGGCCGCGAGTAGAACCCGAAGGGGCCCTGGTCGGCGAGGTTGCCTGCCCAGAACCGAAAGGCGTTGAGATCGACCTCGAAGCCCGAGCCGGGTAGGCGGAGGGCGAGCACGACCCGCAGCGCCAGTCCCGCGCCCAACAGGACCAGGAGCGCCGGGACGCCGCGCCTGACGTCACTGCGTGTGCGGCTGCCGCTCGTGGCGCGGTCCGGGAGCTCCCAGGCCGGCGCGGTCACGCGCGGACCCCTCGTCGATGCCTCATCGGGTGGATCGGCCGATCGTACACGCCACCGCTGCAGGGGCGATGCGCGCGGCGGCGATCAGCGAGGCTCGGCGCTGACGACCTCGATCGGCACGGACTCGGTGTAGACGAGCCGGCCGAACGCCATGACCTTCACCAGCGCCCACCAGCGCCCTGGGGCGGTCTCTGCGGGCGGCGAGACCGAGAACTCGAGCGACGCGGAGCCGCGCGCAGGGACGCTGAACCCGGTCGACCAGGGCCCTGTGAACGACCATGTCTCGAGCGGGCTGAGCAGCTGGGCTTCGCCGTGGATCTCGCTCGCGGCGAGGTTGTGCAGCACGACCCGCAGTCGGCCCGTCTCGCCAGCGGCGAGACAGACGCCGCCGGGCTCGATCGTCGCCTCGAGCTCGCCGCCGACGGATCCTGCCACGCCTTGCGGCGGCGCAGGCGCCGCCTCGTCGACCGGCTCGCCCCCCCGGACGGCGCGGCCGATCGCCGCCGCGATCGACGGCGAACGCTCGAGCTCGGCGGTCCGGCCGTCCGCGCCGCCATCGGACGTCAGGTCGATCGTGACGACGTCCTCGTGGAACCGACCCTCGGGATCGACGATCCGGGCGGCCACGAAGTAGCGCGCCGGAGCCGCACCCGGCGCCGGCTCCACGGTCGACTCGAAGGCGAGGTGCGCGCCCGGGGCGAGCCGGTACGGGCGTTCTGCGGGGACCGCGTGCCAGCCATCCGGGACGACGATCGTGGCGATGCCCTCGACCGGCCCGTCGGTCCGTTCCGAGGCGACCACGAGCGGGACCCGGAACGGCCCCGGGCCCGCGAGCAGCCATGGACGGATCCCGACCGTGACGGGCTGGTATCCGATCGGAGCCGCCCCTTTGTTGTGCATCCAGTAGTCGGCGAACACCGGCTCTGCTGGCTCGGTGACGAGAGGCCCCTCCAGGACCGCCGCCGCGGTCGCAACGCCCGTATCGACGGCGACCGCCGCCCGTATCGTCGCGATCTCGTACGGCTCCAGCTCGAGTCCGATCGCACCGCCGGCGACCGGGAGCGGCCGGGGCTCGGCCTCGAGCAGGTTCGTCCGCTCGGCACTCTCGAACGGCCACCGGCCGCGGATCGTGACGGGCGTTCGCCGGCCGGCCGACTCGTAGACTCGCAGCACGACCGAGCCCTGGCTGCCACCCGCGTCCGCGCCGGGCGCGGCCATTCGGGCGAGCTCGTTGCCGGCCGGCTTGAGTGCGGTCAGGACGACCGACGGCGGATCGATCTCGAGGAAGCTCCCCGCGGGCGGCAGCGGCCCCGACGCGTCGCCCGCGGTCGCGACGATCAGCGGGTTGTTGTACTCGTGGCCGGTCCGGACGATTCCGGCGGTTCGCCAGTCGCCGTCGCCCCCCGCGACCGCGTACTCGAACTCGTGGGTCCAGTGCTGGAACTGGAAGTTCGCGCCGTCGGGCGTCGAGCGCCGGGGCGGGTTGATCCAGACGCCGGACGGCCAGCCGCTCGAGGAGCGGAGCAGCGAGAGGTAGAGATCGCCCTCGGCGGTCACGCTGAAGCCAGGCAGCCCGCGGTTGAGGACCGCGAAGGTCCGGTCCTCCACCAGGCCCGTCCCCGACCAGAGCTCGGCGGGCTGGCCGACCTCGATCGTCGCGTCCTCGAGGTCGGCGGCCACGGCTGCGATCGCCTCGGCTGTCGCCGCCTCGTCGGGGCCGGCGATGATCAGCACCGGGAGGTCGCGAACGCCGCGCAGGTCCGGGATCGGATCGCCTGGGCCGTCGGCTCGCGGCGCCGCCGGGACCAGAAGCCGCGCGTGCCGGCCGCCTGACAGCTGGCGCTGCAGCTCGGCCCGGTAGCCGCTGCCCGCGGCGGCGCCCGCATCGGCCGCGTCGAGAACCGCCGCCGTGAACGCGTTGACGTCCGGTCCGCCGATCGAAAGGCGGACGTCGGGCAGGTTCGAGTCGATGTGAAGGACCCCGTAGCGCGGACCGTCGGGCCTCGTCAGCGTCGACGTGACGCCGGCGCGGACGAGGGCGACGACGAGGTCGTGGAGGCCCTCGTCGAGCGTCGCCGCGTCCGGCGCGACGACCTCGCCGATCCCGATCGCGAGAGCGCCGCCGTCGCCGCCGTCGCCGTCGCCGCCGTCGCCGCCAGCACCCGCGG
>DASXWX010000188.1:0-2758 GCA_036503395.1 Candidatus Limnocylindrales bacterium | reverse complement strand
ATGCGGCCGACGAGCTCTCCTCGAACGCGGCCCGCGTCGAGGTCGAGCGATTGATCGCCGCGGGGCTCGGTCGGCTGCGCGCGGACGAGGGCGAGGTCGGCCGCGGCATCGGCATCGTCGCGTTCTCGTTCGGCTGTGGGTTCGCCCTCGAGTTGGCGGCGGCGGGCAACGACGTGGACGCCGTGGTGCTCCACTACGGCACTGGTGGCGAGCTCGACTGGAGCCGGACGCGTGCGGCCTTCCTCGGCCACTTCGCCGCCGACGACCCGTTCGAACCGCCCGACGCCGTCGAGGCGCTTCGCGCGGCGCTCGAGCGGGCGGGCCGCGACGTCCGGTTCGAGACGTACCCCGGCGCGAAGCACTGGTTCGCCGAGCCGGACCGGCCCGAGCACGACGAGCGCGCCGCGGGCGTGGCCTGGGACCGCACCGTCGCGTTCCTCCGCGAGAACCTCGGCCCGCTCGGCGCGTAGGCTGTGCGCGGCCGGCTCGTTTTTCGACAGCCGGCCAGGGAGGACACATGGACGAGCGGACGATCCAGGCGTCTGTCGCGCCTGAGATGCCGATTCGCGAGCGACCCGCCGATCCGGACGGACCTCCGGTCGGCCTGGCCGACCCGCGCGCGCTGACGATCCTCTCGACGGAGCACTGGAGCCTGCTTTCGGCGCGATCGCTCGTCTACAACGAGGCCTTCGCCCGGGCGGGGATGTTCCTCACGTTCCTCTCTGCGACGCTCGTCGCGCTCGGGCTCGTGTCGAACGCGATGACCTTCCAGCGCGAGTTCCTGCTGGTCGCCGCCGTCGTCCTCGCCGTGGACCTCTTCGTCGGCGTGGCGACGATGGGCCGGGTGTCGACCGCGACGAACGAGGACGTGCGGTATCTCCAGGGCATGAACCGGATCCGTCACGCGTACCACGAGATGGTTCCGGGGCTCGAGCCGTACTTCATCACCGGCAAGCACGACGACATCCGTGGTGTGTTCGAGGTCTACGGCGTCGCCGAGGAGATTGCGGGTCCGGCAGGCATCCTCCACGGCTTCACGACGGTGATGGGGATGATCGGCGTGATCTGCTCGGCGGTCGCGGCGGCGCTCGTCTACGTCCTCGTCCTGCTCGCGGGCGCACCCGGCGACGTGGCGGGGATCGCGGCCCTGATCGGTTTCGCCGTCGGGATGGCGCTGAACGTCCGGGTGATGACGCGGGCCCTGACGTCGTTCGCGGTGTCGATGAACCCGCGCTTTCCGACGCCGTCGCCCGGCCGGCCCGAGCGATCGTCCGAGGGCTGATCAGGCCCGCGCGAGCGCCTCGATCAGGCGGTCGACGAATGCGGCCTGCGCCGGATTGAGCCGCCGCTTCGCCTCGTCCGGAGAGACCCAGGCGACCCGATCGATCTCGGGAACTTCGATCCGCCGCCCGCTCCGCGGCGGCCATTCGACCGTCGTCAGGTTGCTGCGGGCCGCGGCGGGGTCGAGGTCGCCGGCGGCAGCCCAGCCGCAGACGGTCTTCCCGCTCTTGAGCTGAATCTCGCCGAGGGAGAACGTGCCGTTCGTTGGTGGCTCGTGCCCCGTCTCCTCGTGGAACTCCCGCCGCGCGACCTCGAGCTCGGTCTCCCCGTCCTCGATCAGCCCCTTCGGGATCGTCCATGCGCCATCGTCGCGCTTCGCCCAGAACGGGCCGCCCGGATGAGCGATGAGCACCTCGATGGCGTCGCGATTCCGCCGGTAGAGGAGCAGCCCAGCAGATCGTCGACCCGGCACCCTCAACAACGAGCTGCTGCTCGCCCTCCGAGATCTGAGGCCGAATTCCCGGGAGGCCATCAGTCGGAGGCTTGGTTGTCGATCTGCGCCCGCTGGAGACGCCCCGAGTAGTCGACGTAGATCGACTTCCACTCCGTGAACGTGTCGAGCGCGGCGTGGCCGGCCTCGCGGTGCCCGTTGCCGGTCTCCTTCCAGCCGCCGAACGGCAGGTGGGTCTCGGCGCCGATCGTGCCGGCGTTGACGTAGACGATGCCGGTCTCGAAGTCGCGCATCGCCCGGAACGCGACGTTCACGTCGCGGGTGAAGATCGAAGACGAGAGCCCGTAGCGAACCTGGTTCACCGCCGTGACCGCCGCCTGGTAGTCGGCGACCGGGACGATCGAGAGCACGGGGCCGAAGATCTCCTCCTGGGCGATCCGGTCCATCGGCTTCACGTTCGTGAAGATCGTTGGCTCGAACCAGTGGCCGCCGGCGAGGCGGTCGCCGAGGCCGCGGCCGTCCACGCGCGAGCCGCCGACGACGAGCTCGCCCTCCGAGCGGCCGATCTCGACGTAGCCCTCGACCTTCGCGACCGCGTCGGCGTTGATCAGCGGCCCGACGTCCGTGGCCGCGTCGATCCCGTCGCCGAGCCGGAGCGCCTTCGTTCGGGCCAGGAGCTTCTCGAGGAGCGCGTCGTGGACCGACCGCTCGACGACCACGCGCGAGGCCGCCGTGCAGCGCTGGCCGGTCGTCCCGAACGCCGACCAGACGATGCCGTCGACCGCGAGGTCGAGGTCTGCGTCGCCCATGACGACGATCGCGTTCTTGCCGCCGAGCTCGAGCGAGACGCGCTTCAGGCGCTTCGCCGCCCGCTCCGCGATCCGCTTGCCGGTCGACGTGTGGCCGGTGAAGGAGATGACCGCGACGTCCGGCGACTCCACGATCGGGTCGCCCACGTCCGTCCCGGACCCCGTGACGAGGTTGACCACGCCCGGCGGAAAGCCGGCCTCGGCCATGAGCTCGACG
>DASXWX010000187.1:0-2436 GCA_036503395.1 Candidatus Limnocylindrales bacterium | reverse complement strand
ACGTCCGCGATCGCCTCGTGGTAGCGCACCGGGACGCGCGGGTCGAGCGGCTCCGAGAGATAGGCCGGGATCGGGAAGACGAGGAGCGCGTCGGCGCCGGCGGCCTTGAAGTCGCGGGCCTGGCGGACCGCGGCCGACGTCGAGGGACCGGCGAGCCCGGCGACGATCGGGATGTCGGTGACCGAGCGGACGACCTCGAGCACCCGGACCTTCTCGTCGTGGGTGAGGTGCGGCCCCTCGCCGGTGTCGACGTTGATGGCGAGCGCGACCGGCCCCTGGCCGACGACCCAACGGATGTACGAGCGAAGAGCGTCCTCGTCGATGCTCCCGTCGGCGTGCATCGGCAGGACGGTGGCGGGGATGAGGCCGTTGAGGTCGAGCGTCATGGCGTCTCCGGTCGGTCGTGCGCATTCGGTCGGTCGGTCGTCCGCAGCCTTCATCCTAGACGCCATCGGCGGCGCGAGCTGCCAGTTTCACCGATAATCGATCAAACAGCCGACCGAGGGAGGACGATGGCCCAGCTCGACATGTTCAGCCTCGAGGGGCGGGTCGCGCTCATCCCCGGGGGCGGCGGGGGGATCGGCGCCGCGCTCGCGGAAGGGCTGGCAGGCGCGGGCGCGAAGGTCGCGGTGGCGGGCCGCCATCGCGAACCCTGCGACGACGCGATCGAGCGGGTGACACGCGCCGGTTCCGAGGGGCTGACGATCACCGCGGACGCGACGAAGGAAGAGGACGCCGAGCGGATGGTC
This sequence comes from Candidatus Limnocylindrales bacterium, assembly GCA_036503395.1. GTDB lineage: Bacteria > Chloroflexota > Limnocylindria > Limnocylindrales > CSP1-4 > DASSHA01. The sequence continues at coordinate 1,687 of DASXWX010000187.1, read as the reverse complement.
GCCGAGACGGTCGAGCGATTCGGCCAGATCGACCTCGTCGTCAACGCCGTCGGCGGCGGGGCCGGCCAGGTGCTCCACCCTGCCGAGGAGTACCCGCGCTCGGACTGGGACTGGATCATGGAGCTCAACGTCCGGAGCACGATCCTGCCGACCCAGGCCGGCGTCCGGCGGATGATCGCCGACGGCCGCCGCGGCGCGATCGTCAACCTCTCGTCGGTCCGGGCGAATCTCGGCATCAATGCCGGCTACTCTGCGTACGTCGCCGCGAAGGGCGCGATCAGCTCGCTCACCCGCCAGTGGGCGACCGAGTGGGCGAAGCACGGCATCCGGGTGAACGCGATCATGCCGACCTTCGTCGACACGCCCCAGGTCGCCTCGCTCCTCGCCGACCCGCAGTTCAAGGCCGGCATCGTCAGCCGGATCCCGATCGGTCGCGTCGGCGAGACGCGCGACCTCGTCGGACCGGTCGTCTTCCTCTGCTCGGACGCGGCGTCGTTCGTGACCGGCCAGATCCTCGGCATCGACGGCGGCCTGACCGCCACGCAATAGGAGGCCGCCCCGATGGCCGTGCCCACGACCACCCCGAACGTGGCCCCGCTCGAATCCTCGGGCCAATGGCCTCGCGGAGCTCGGCCTTGGACCTCGGAGGATGAGTGACGAGATGTCGCTGACGGCACCGACTCTGGAACTCGAGCAAGTGACGAACAACGTCTTCACGACGACGAAGCTTCGCGGCTGCAACCCGAGCTTCGTCGTGACCTCCGACGGCGTCGTCTGCATCGACACGCCGCAGCTGCCGACGCGCGCGGTCGCGATGCGCCAGGCCGCGGAGGCGCGCGGCCCGATCCGCTACCTCGTCAACACGGAGAACCACGTCGACCACATCTTCGGCAACTGGTGGTATCGGGGCGCGGGCGAGGTCGTGAACCACCAGGCCCTCTACGACATCTTCATGGACCCGAAGGCGGCGCTCGACCCGTTCGCCTACGCCCTCGAGGCGATCCCGACCGACGATCCCGACGCGGCCCCGCTCATCCCCGACCGCGACCTCTACTACGCAAACCTCCCGCGGGGAACCGTCGTCTTCACCGGCGACCTGACGCTCCAGGTCGGCGACCACACGTTCCACTGCCTCTGGACCCCCGGCCACACGCCCGGCCAGCTCGCCGTCTGGGTCCCGGAGGAGCGGGTCGTCTTCACCGGCGACACGATCTTCTCGGGCTGCCAGACCTGGCTCATGACCTCGAACGTGGACCAGTGGCTCGAGGCGCTCGAGCGGATCCGGACGCTGGACGTGGATCAGGTGGTCCCGGGGCACGGGCCGGTCGTGACGCTCGACTACGTGAAGACCCAGCGAGCGGTGCTCCTCGCCTGGAAGGCGGCCGTCGCGGACGCGGTCGCGAAGGGCTGGTCGCGCGAGGAGACGATCGCCCGCGTTCGCTTCGACGACGCCTTCGGCCCGGTCGACGTGGGGCAGGGCTACATGATGGATCACATCCAGAACGAGAACGCCGGCTCCCTCTGGGACAAGCTCACGGCCACGGGGTATTCGAAGGGCCGATAGGCCTCGCGACCGCCTCAGATCCGCGTGACGGCATCTCCTCGGGTCGCGCGCCGCAGCGGGCGGTAGCCTCTCCGATCGTGCTGTACCGCGCCGAGGAAGCCGCCGATCGAGCCGGGGTTGAGG
>DASXWX010000186.1:0-2558 GCA_036503395.1 Candidatus Limnocylindrales bacterium | reverse complement strand
CCGGCCGGCCTCCTGCGGGCCCGGGTAGCATCGGACCGGATGTCCGAACGCCCAGACGGCCGCTTCGCGCCGGCCCCGATTCCGCCGTTGACGCGCGAGCAGCTGCTCGTCACGGCCGGGATCATGGCCGCGATCGCCGTCGCCGCGCTCGACTTCACGGTGGTCGGGACCGCGATGCCGACGATCATCGGCCAGCTCGGGGGCCTGGCCGATTACGCCTGGGTCTTCAGCGCCTACCTGCTCGCCTCGACGACGACCGTTCCGTTCTACTCGAAGCTCGCCGACATGATCGGCCGAAAGCCGATCTTCCTGTTCGGGCTCGCGCTCTTCGTCGGCGGCTCGGCGCTCTGCGGGCTCAGAACCTCGATGACCCAGCTCATCGCGTTTCGCACGATCCAGGGCCTCGGGGCCGGCGCGGTGCAGCCGATCTCGTTCACGATCGCCGGCGACATCTTCGAGCCCCGACAACGGGCCCGGATGCAGGGGCTGTTCAGCGGGGTCTGGGGCGTGTCCGCGATCTTCGGCCCGGCGCTCGGCGGCGTGATCACCTCGACGGTCGGCTGGCCGTGGGTGTTCGAGATCAACATCCCGGTCGGTCTCGTCGCCGGGGCGATCATCTGGCGAGTCTTTCACGAGCGGTTCGAACGCCGGCCCCACCGTCTGGACTGGACCGGCGGCATCCTCCTCACGGTCGGGATCGTCGCGCTCCTCATCGCGGTCTCGGAGGCCGGCCCGGAATTTGGCTGGACGTCGCCGATCGTCATCGGCCTCCTGGTGGCGGCGGTCGCGCTGCTCGGATTGTTCCTCCGGGTGGAGCTCCGGGCGACGGAGCCACTCGTCGATCTCGACCTCGTCCGTGTCCCGCTCATCCGGGCGGGGCTCGCCATCTCGGTCCTCGGCGGGGTGATCATGTTCGGGCTCACGACGTACGTGCCGCCGATGATCCAGGGCGTCCACGGCGGCAACCCGGTCGAGGCCGGGGCAGCGGTGGCGGCGATGTCGTTCGGCTGGCCGATCGGTTCCGTCGTCGGCGGCCGGTTGCTCATCCGGTTCGGTGCCCGACCCGTCGTCCTCTCGGGCGTCTCGGTCCTCGTCGTCGGAACGGGCCTCCTCACGCAGATCGGTCGGTTCGAGCCCCTCTGGTACGCGATGCTCGCGGCCGGGGTCACCGGCCTCGGGATGGGTCTCATCACGACGACGATCCTCGTGTCGATCCAGGGGTCGGTGCCATGGAGCCGACGCGGCGTGACGACAGGGCTCGTCCAGTTCAGCCGATCGATCGGCGGCGCGGTCGGCGTGGGTGTGATGGGCGGGATCCTGACCGCGTTCGTCGGCGCGGCGTCGTCCGCGATCCTCGACCCGACGCGGTCGGCCGGGTTCGGCGGCGAACGCGCGGACCTATCGGCCGGGCTCGGCTGGATCTACTGGATCCTCTTCGGCGCCGCGGTCCTCGCGCTGGTGGTCGCGGTTCGATCGATGCCGGACGCTCACCTTCCCGAGAGCGGCGACGTCGTCGCCGGGGCTCCGGACGAACGCAGTCCGGCCGTGCGCGAACCCGGCCCGGCCCCGACCCCCGCGGGGGCGCACGATGGACGCCCTACACTTGATCCGGCACGCCCCCGTAGCTCAGTGGACAGAGCGAGGCCGTCCTAAGGCCTGCGTCGGCGGTTCGAGTCCGTCCGGGGGCGCCACGCCCGCATCGCCGCCGCGCACCGCCGCGCCCGCTACAGGTTGCGAGGCGGGTCGCACCGGTCGATGGCGCGGCGCCATCGGGCGACGGCGTCCCACAGGGCTCGATCGGGCGCTTCCGGCGCGAACAGCCAGTTGCGTGCCTCGAGCTCCGCGTGCTCGCCGATTGTCTCGCGCTCGGGAAACGGGACGTCGTCGACGATCTGGAACGCCCGGTAGCCCAGCGGACGCAGGATCTCGTCGATCGGATCGTCCCCCCAGCCCGGGAGGATCTCGCAGACGATCCAGGGCCGCGTCCTCAGGAGCTCCGACGCGCCTCGGAGCACCGCCGCCTCCGTCGTCTCCGTGTCGATCTTCAGGAGGCCGGGGCGGAGACCGCTCGTCGCGACGTACGAATCGAGGCTGATGACCGGAACCGTCGTCTCCGCCGTGGGTTCCCGGAAGCCGGCCCGGAGGGACGTCGACGTGTCGGTCGGGGAGATGAACAGCGTGGCGGTGCCGTCACGCTCGCCGACCGCGGTCTCCTCGACGGTGCAACGAACGGCGTTGATGGCGACCAGCTGTCGCAGCACCGCTGCCACCTCGGCAGCAGGTTCGAAGGCCACGACCGGGACGTCCAGGACGGCCGGGATCACGAGGGCATGCGGCCCCACGTTGGCGCCGACGTCGAACATTGCGGTGGGGCGCAGATGCTCGGCGACACCGAGCAGGAGAGCGGCCGTCTCCGGTTCGTAGGCGGCGAGACCGCCCCGGTGCAGGAGTCTCGGCACGTACAGGGTGCGCGGAGCCTCGATGACGAGCGACGCTCGCCGTGAGGGCGACCACTCCGGTCCTTCGGCCGGCCGCGGGAGCGGTAGCTCGAACCGGCG
>DASXWX010000185.1:0-8743 GCA_036503395.1 Candidatus Limnocylindrales bacterium | reverse complement strand
CGTTCGTCGCAGTGGATCCGTTCGCGGCGCCTCGCCGCGCCCGGCGCGCCCGGGCGAGGTACTCGGGGCCGTGCTTTCGCGGGTCGGCGTACTCCTTCGGGTTGATCGTCCAGTAGGTGCCGCTCGACGCGCCGTACCAGGTCCCGCCCTCCCACGTCGCCTCGAACGGCGAACGGGCGTCGTCGTACGACGTCGAGCCCAGGGTCGCCTTCCGGCCCGGCCGTCGCCGGCTCCGGTCTCCCGGCGGTCCGTCGCGTGGCGGCGTTCGCGTCCAGGCCGTGCCGCCACCGGTGTTCGTGCCAGGGCGCGTGCCGGTCGACTTGGTCGAGCCGGTCGACTTGGTCGGGCCTCCGGTCCTGGCCTCGTCGCGCCCCGCGCTCGCGCCCGACGGTCCCCCCGCACCGCGCCGTCGGTAGGCGTCGCGCGTCGCCCGCGCCCGCGTCGGGTCGGCCTCCCATGCGGCCGGGGATGATCTGGTCGGTCGCCGAATCGGCGGTGTTCGGCCGGTGACCAGGGACTCGTACGCGGCCTGGATCGCCAGGAAGCGTGGCAGTGCCCGCTCGCCGGCCGAATCCGGGTGGAATTGCTTCGCCAGCAGCCGGTAGGCCCGCTTGACCTCGGCGAGCGAGGCGCCGTGGGGCAACCCGAGGACGCGATACGGGTCGCCGTCGAAGGTCATGGCCGAATCATGCGTCCCCAGGCGTCAGCGCGCCGCCGGCGGCGCTTCGCGTTGGAGCACCCGACCGGGCGTTCGAGCGTCAGACGAGCTCGCCAACGGGTGCGAGCTCGAACGACGGGCGCGCCTCGGCCGCGACCCGTCCATGCGAATCCAGTGTCTGCGGCCGGTGGTATCGGCCGAGCTCGCGGACGGTTCGATCGTCGAGCGCGTTGACCTGGGCGAGAGTTTCGACCGCTGCCGCGCGGCCGGCACGATCGGCGCCATCGCCGTCGACGATCTTGATCGCGATCCCCGAGGGAGCGTGGCCGCCGCCGCCCACGAGACCGATCGCACGGAGCGCCTCGGCGCCGCCCTTGCTGACGAGTCGACCCGGCGCTGCCTTCATCAGGACGGTGTCGAGCCGGTCGCGCGTCCCGGCGACCAGCTCCGGGTTCCCCATCATCGCCTCGCCGATCGTTCGGAACGCGGGCGCCAGGGACGCGCGCGGATCTGACGCTTCGATCGCGTCGGGCGCGGCCAGCAGCGCGTAGCTCGCCGCCACCGAGCGGAGCGGGAAGGCGTAGGTGAGGATCCCGCAGTTGTCGATGGCGGTGACGAGCCGGTCGGGCGGCGTCCCGAACGCGCGGCCGACTGCGGCGCTGAACGCGCGCATCGCCGGGTGGTCGGCCTCCCAGTACCCGTCGAGGGGCGAGTCGCCGAGCCGCGCGAGCAGGAGCAGCGCGGCATGGTTCCCGGAGCAGTTGTGGCGGATCGGTCCGGGGCGCTCGCCGTCGCGGGCGAGCCGGGCGGCGGTCAGCGCATCGAGCGGGGCGTGCTCGACGCCGCAGGCGAGGGCCGACTGGCTGATACGAGCGCGCCGGAACACGTCGTGGAGGGTGCGGACGTGGAGATCCTCGCCCGAATGCGACGAGGCCATGATCGCGAGCTCCGCGGACGTCAGCCCGAACGCCTCGATGCCACCCGCCTCGACCAGCGCGACGAGCCCGAGTGGCTTGACCGTCGACCGGAGGGTCACGACCGCGTCGGGATCGCCGATCGAGCGGACGACCCGCCCAGACGCATCGACCTCGACGACGTGGCCGCGGTGCTCGGCCTCGAGGATGTCGCCCCGCATGACCCGGACGAGCACCGGGGCGACGATCGCGCGTCGCTGGCGGCCGTTCGACGCCGCCGTGCCGGTATTGCGCGCGGCGCCTCGCGGGGATGGGGACGTTCGCTGCGCGCGCTCGGCCACGGACACAACCTCGTGCTCGCCGTCGAGCCGCGTGCGGGTGGGCGGCGTCCGGATCGTCTCGGACGCCTGGGTTCGTTCGGCGCGGCGCTCGGCGCGGGGGGTCGAGGATAGCGCGACCCCGCGGCCGGGTTGAGAGTGCCAGGCGATTTCATTGGGCGGGGCGCGGCGGCGCGGCGTGGCGTGGCGTGGCGGCGTGGCGGCGTGGCGGCCTGGCGGCGTGGCGGCATCGCGGCGCGGCGTGGCGGCGTGGCGTTCCCCGCTTGTTGCTAGCCGTCCGTGATTTCAATCCGGTGGTAACCGCTCGCACAAGCTCGACCTCTTCGATCCGATCACGCATGTCTCGCGCCGCCTCCTCGGCCGTTTCATGCGTGGGCGCGCATGTGCCGGGCTGGGCGCGCCGGTCCGACGACGGATGATCGGGCCGCAAATGCGCCTCGTTACCATCCGGCTGAAATGAGACGTCGGAAGCGCCGCCCACCGGCACGGCCGAAGCGGCGTGCGGCCGCAGCCGCGGCGACGACGCTCGGACGTCCCGTTCGTGTCGGCCAGGCCCTCGCGATCGACCCGATCGCCGGCGACTCCCGGTGTACGATCCCGCCGTCTCACGCCCATCTCTTGAGGTCGTCCCGTGCCCGACGTCGGCACGCTGCCGCAGCTCCACGTCTCGACGCATCCGCTCGTCGCCCACAAGCTCGCGGTCCTGCGCGACGAGACGACCGAGCCGAAGAAGTTCCGCGAGGTCGTCCGCGAGCTGTCGTGGCTGCTCGGCTACGAGGCACTGGCCGACGTCCGGCTCCGGGCGCTGACCGTCCGGACGCCGCTCGAGGAGATCGAGGGCTCCCGGCTCGCCGACCGGATCGGGCTCGTACCGATCCTGCGGGCCGGCCTCGGCATGGTCGACGCGATGCTCGAGCTGATGCCCGAGGCTGAGGTCTGGCACCTCGGGCTCTTCCGCGACGAGCGCACGCTCCGACCGATCGAGTACTACAACAAGCTGCCCGACACGGCGACCGTCGACCTCTGCCTGATCCTCGACCCGATGCTCGCAACCGGCGGCTCGGCCACGGCGGCGATCGAGGTCCTCAAGCGCTGGGGCGCAAGCCGGATCAAGCTCCTCAACCTGATCGCCGCGCCCGAGGGCGTCGAGGCCGTTGCCTCGGCCCACCCGGACGTCGAGATGTACTGCGCCGCGCTCGACCGCCAGCTCAACGACCGGGGCTACATCCTGCCGGGCCTCGGCGACGCGGGCGACCGCCAGTTCGGGACCGGCCGCACCGGCTGAGCGTTCAGCCGAGGCCGGGCTCGAGTCGGAGGCTCGTCGCCCCGGTTCGCGGATCGAGCCACACGAAGCCAAGCGAGTCCGGCGGGGGCCGGAGCCCGGCGAGGGCTGCGGTCCAGGGACGCGAGGCACCGAACCGGGCGCGGACAAGCTCCGGGTATGCGCGCACGATCGAGCGGTTCGCCGCCGTCGGCCGGACGAGCCAGCACGCCGCGACGCGGCCGGTGCCGAGCGCGACTGCCAGAGCCCGGGCTTCCGCGAGCTTCCTGTTCGTCGACCGAACGGCGGCCCCGAAGTCGCGGATCGTGTTCCAGCACTCGAAGAGCACGACGGTGTCGGCGATCAGCACGAGGATGTCGACGGATCGCCTCGGATCGAGCGGCTTCGTCGGGACCTCCCACCCTCGCGACGGCCACCGCCGACGCCGCGCGAGCCCGAGCAGCCACTCCTGCATCTCGAGGTGGCCGGCATCGTCCAGCCGGTCCGCCGCCACCGGCGGACTGATCCGGGCTGCGAACGGCTGACCGACAGCGATCCCAAGCCGGTACCAGGCCCGCAGCGGTAGGCCTCCGCCGTCGCCGCGCTCCACGCCGCTGAGCCGCGCGGGGGAGAGGCCGACGCGGGTGGCGAGATCGACCAGCCGGAGCCGCCTGCGCACTCGCGCGGCGCGGAGCTGTCCGCCCAGGGTCGCGACCGCGACCGCAGCCTCGCGATCGCCCTCGAGCATGTGGGTCGTCCGCTTGATCCGCCTCATTTCAACCGGACGATAACGACGACCGCTTACCCCGCGATCAACGCGCGTCGAGACCACGCGGTCGGCTCCGCGCATGCACGCGTATGCATGAAATGGCCTGGAGGTGGCGGGATCGGAGCGTTCGGTCGGGCGAAGCGCCTGCCCTTGTGCGTGCCGTTCTCACCTGATTGAAATGGCCGCCGAGAACGGCGAGGGCAGCCCAGCCGGGATCAAGCCGCGTGCACGAACCCGCCCGGATGGACCGGTGGCCCGTCCCGCCGTCCCGGCCCTCGCCGCGGACGTGAACCGGCCCGGGCGGCGAAGCCCGGGCCGGTGGAGCTGCCGCGCACGGGGACCCGGCTAGTTGCCGCCCTCCTTCAGGGTGACCGTGGCCTTCTGGAACGACGCGCCCTTCGTGTCGACCGACGAGCCGAGGGCGTCGAGGGCCTTCTGGGCGAGATCGGTCCGGGTCGCGTCGGCGGACGGAGCCGCCTTCAGCACGTTGTAGGTCGTCGCGATCTGGATCGTCTGGTCGTAGGCCGTCTTGTCGAGCAGGCCGATGCCGTTGGTCGACGGCCAGATGAGGCCGTTGATCTCGTTCATCTGCCATGCCTGGTGGCTGGCGCCGAGCTGCGAGCCGTGCGAGAGGACGGTCTGGACGCACGCGTCGGCGTTGTCGCGGCAGTAGATCCAGCCTCTGAACGAGGCCTTGAGGAACTTCACCGCGAGGTCCTCGTGGTCCTTGAGCCAGGACGACCGGGCGAAGATCTGGTCCTGGAGCATGGCCGTCCCGACCGACGGGTCGTTGAAGTCGATGACGTTCAGGTCGGCCGGCTGATAGAGCGCGCCCGTCTGCGGGTTCTTCGCCTCGAGGACCTGGGCGTACTCGTTGGAGATCATCGCCTGGGCCACGTCGAGGTCGCCCTGGAGGAGGCCCGACATGTCGAAGTTCTGCTTGATGATCCCGGCGGTCGAGGGGTCGATCCCGACCTTCGTGAGCGCGGCGAACAGCTCCGGCTCGTTGCCGCCGAGCCAGCTGCCGACGTGCTTGCCCTTCATATCCGCCGGCGCCGCGATCCCGCTCGACTTGAAGGCGACCATCCGCGTGCCCGAGCGTTGGAAGACCTGGGCGATCGAGACGAGATCGGCGCCGCCCTCGCGCGCCTGGAGCATGTTCGGCAGCCAGGCCGTGCCGATGTCGGCACCGCCCGTCGAGACGACCTGGACGTTGTTCACCTGAGGCCCGCCCAGAAGGAGCTGGACGTCGAGCCCCTCGTCGCGGTAGTAGCCCTGGTCGACGGCCGCGAAGTAGCCCGCGAACTGCGACTGGGCCACCCACTGAAGCTGGAACTTGAGCGGGGTCAGCGCGGCGCTGCTGGAGCCGCCCCCGCTCGGGGCCGTGCTGCCGGCCGGCGTTCCCGACTGGCAGGCACCGAGCACGAGCGCCGCCGCGCCCGCGAGCGCGAGCAGCCTCTTTCGAATCGACACCTGGAACCCTCCTCCTCGCGGTGACGGCGCGGCTCCCGGACCGCTTCCCCCGTCGTGGTCCCGCGGACGATAGCGCAGCGGGACGTCGCGTTGCAGCGTCTGCGCGAGCCTCAGCCGACCGCGGATTGACGGGCCGCGTACCAGGGAATCGCAAGCCGCTCTGCGACCACGGCCGCGACGTACAGGCCGATCCCGAGTGCGCAGGCGACGACGATCGCCGCCCAGGCCGTGGGGTAGCGCGAATGCCCGGTCTCGAGCGTGATGTAGATGCCGAGCGAGTAGAGCGGGCCGCCGAAGAACTCGCCGACGACGGCGCCGATGACGCTCAGTGTCGCCGCGATCCGGAGGGCAGTGAACCAGTACGGCAGGGCGTTCGGGACGCGGACCTTGCGGAGCGTCTCGAGCTCACTCGCCGCGTACGAGTCCATGAGCTCGAGCGCGGCCGGCGGGACCTCGGTGAGCCCCCGGATCGTGTTCGCCATGACCGGGAAGAAGACCATGATCGCGACGATGACGAGCCGCGGCATGATGCTCTCCGGGCCGAACCAGTTGAGCGTGATCGGTGCGAAGGCGATGACCGGCACCGTGCTCGCGGCGATCGCGATCGGCAGCAGCGTGTCGCGGGCCGACTGCCAGCCGGCCGTCGCGAGGCCCGCAACCGTCCCGAGCACGAGCCCGACGACGAGCCCGCCAATGGCCTCGCCTCCGGTGTAGGCGATTCCGCGCGATAGCGTCGGCCACTGCTCGCCGATGCTCGCCGCGATCGCCGAGGGCAGCGGGATCACGAACGCGCCGACGTTGAACGCTCGCAGCCCGATCTCGAGCGCGAGGATGACGGCGACGAAGACGATCGCCGGCGGCAGCCAGTCGGTCGGCAGCGAGATGCGGCGGGGGGTCGAAACGGCGACGCGCGCCGTCGTCACGCGTAGCCCTCGGCGCGGACGCGATCCGCCGCCGCTCGGTCCGCCCCGGGCTCGCCCACTGCATCGCCTTCGGATTCCGTGTCGCCCCGGAGCGCCTCCCGGACCGCCGTGACGAGCCCGAAGTACCGCTCGGATTCCCGGGTCTCGAACGTGCGCGGCTGCGGCAGGTCGACCTCGACGATCCGGTTGATCCGCCCCGGCCGCGACGACATGACCACGACCCGCGTCGAAAGGAAGACCGCCTCCGGGATCGAGTGGGTGACGAAGACCACGGTCGTCCCGGTCTCGCGCCAGATCCGCATGACCTCGAGGTTCATTCGCTCGCGGGTCATCTCGTCGAGCGCCCCGAACGGCTCGTCCATGAGCAGGAGCTTGGGGTCGAACGCGAGCGCCCGGGCGATCGCAACACGCTGCTGCATCCCGCCAGAGAGCTGCCACGGACGCCGGCCCTCGAAGCCCTCGAGCTCGACGAGGCGGAGGAGATCGCCGGATCGGCGCGCCCGTTCGGCTCGTGGATAGCCCATCACCTCGAGGGGCAGCTCGATGTTGCGGGCGACCGTTCGCCAGTCCATGAGCACGGGCGCCTGGAAGACCATTCCGTAGTCGCGGTCGAGCCGCGCCTGGCGCGCCGGCTTGCCGTTCACCGAGACCGTCCCGGACGTCGGCGGGATGAGGTCGGCGATGAGCCGCAGCAGCGTCGACTTGCCGCAGCCCGACGGCCCGATGAGCGAGACGAACTCGCCGGGCCCGATCGCGAGGTCGATGCCCTGGAGGGCGGTGACTGCTGCCTCGCCGGCGCCGAAAACCTTGTCGACGCCGGTGACCTCGACGACCGCGGACCGTGCCGTCACCGCCGCTTCGCCGGTCATGGTCGTGCCTCCCCCCGCCGGTAGCGCCCGCCGGTGAGCCACCGCTCGGCGAGGACGATGAGGCCGACGAAGACGAGTCCGACCACCGTCGTCGCCACGATCGTGGCCCAGAGCTTCTCGGGGCCCGCGATGTAGTACTGGTTGTAGTTGATGATCGCGCTTCCGAGGCCGCTCGCCACGCCCGCCGTCTGCTCGCCGATGATCGCCCCGATGATCGAGCCTGCGGCCGCGACCCGGAGGGCAGTGAAGACGTAGGGCAGGGACATCGGCAGGCGCAGCTTCCACAGGATCTGTCGCTGCGAGGCGGCGTAGGAGCGGAGCAGCTCGTGGGCGCGCGGATCGGCGGCGCGGAGGCCGCGCAGCGCCCCGATCGTGACGGGGAAGAACGACAGGTACGCCGTGACGAACGCCACCGACAGCCAGTCCGCCTTGATCGCGGCCACGACGATCGGGGCGATGGCGAGGATCGGCACGGTCTGCGAGGCGATGACGTACGGCGCGAGCGACCGCTCGGCCAGGCGCGAATGGACGAACAGGATCGCCAGGCCGAGGCCGAGCAGGCTGCCCCAGACGAACCCGAAGATCGCCTCGCCGAGCGTGAAGGCAGCCTGCCCCGCGAGCACCAGCCCGAGCGGCGGCCCGTTGCGCTGGGCGGGATCGGCGAACGCGCGCAGGACGTCCCACACGTGAGGCAGCGAGAGGTCGTCGGCGATCCGCCAGTGGAACGGCGGCGTGTGCTCGTAGTCGATCGGAAGGCCGCCGAGCACCGTGTGGAGGCGCCACGGGTCGCCGCCGAGCCACTTCGCGCCCTCCCAGACGAGGAGCGCGCCGACGAGCACGAGGACCCAGCCGAGGACCTTGCGCGAGGTCCTTCGGCCGCGGGCGACCCCGCCCGACGGGTCGGTCGGGCGCGCCGAGAGGCGCGGAAGCGATCGGCTGACGGTCGTCATGGACGGAGGCGGATGCTACCCCGACGCGAGATGCGGATGACGACCGGATGCGCGTCTCCGAGGCGCGCCGGCGTATCCCGGAACGGATGTCGAAGCGCGCCTCACCGCCCGTCGAGCCGCCGATCGCGCCGATGCTCGCCCGCCTCACGCGCGAGCTGCCGGAGGGCGACTACCTCTACGAGCCGAAGTGGGACGGCTTCCGCTGCCTCGCATTCCGCGACTGCGACGAGGTGGACCTCCGATCCCGGCACGACCGGCCGCTGGCGCGCTACTTCCCGGAGGTCGTGGACGCGGTCCGTCGTGTCCCGTCATCCCGAATCGTCCTCGACGGGGAGCTGATCCTCGTCCGGCCGACCGGTTTCGACTTCGCGGCGCTGATGTCACGCCTCCACCCGGCGCAGTCGCGCGTCGAGCGGCTCCGCCGCGAGCAGCCGGCGACGTACGTGACCTTCGATCTCCTCGCCGACGGCCGGGACGACCTCCGCGACCGACCGTTCGCCGAGCGGCGGGCGCGATTGGTGGCGCTCCTCGACGAGGACGACGAAGGCGGCGGCGAGCAAAGTGTCTCGCTCGCGGGCTCCGATCACC
>DASXWX010000184.1:0-17550 GCA_036503395.1 Candidatus Limnocylindrales bacterium | reverse complement strand
GGTCCGGCCACCGCGCGGGCAGATCCCCGTACACGGTGGTGACCCGCGCGTCGGGCGCCTCGCGGTGAGCCTGGATGTCGTAGCGCGGGTCGGCGAAGAGGACGACCTCCTCACCCGATACGAGGAGCTGGCCCGAGTTGCCGGCGACGCGATCCTCTCCGTCGCCGAGCGCGAACCCGGTGAGGTAGCGGCTGGTCTCGGAACGGAGTCCGAACAGCGCGTCGACACCGGCATCACTGAACCGGCTGCGGATCCGCTCGAGGCGTGCCGGCCGCGCGGCCCGGTCGTCCTCGGCCCATCGCTCGCGGTCAGACGTCGAGGGCGGCGGCGCGAACTGCTCGGGCGCCGGCCAGGCCGCTTGCGCCGGCGCGCTCACCGGTAGCCGTACTTGTGCAGGAGCTCGTCGAACTCGGCGGCCGTCTTCGCGAACGCGTGCTTGCCGCCGCCGTCGGGGATCGCGACGAAGTAGAAGTAGCCGGGCTTCGTGTTCGGATCGAGCGCGGCGTCGATCGAGGCGCCCGAGGGTGTGCAGATCGGCGCCGGCGGCAGGCCCGCGCGCTGGTAGGTCTGGAAGCCGGCGAGATCGCCGGGCAGGTCGACGGTGTTGAGGTCGCGGCCCGCCGTCTTCCAGAAGTAGTAGGTCTGCCACTGGTCGAACGGCATCGATTGGAGGTTGAGCGTGTCGATGCCGTAGAGGATCGTCGGGTCGGCGTTGAGGATGGCCGGCTTATGGTCGAGGCGGTTCTGGTAGACGCCGGCGATGAGCGCTCGCTCGTCGTCGAGGGCCGCCTCGCGCTCGACGATCGAGGCGAGGACGAGGACCTCTCCGAGGCCGCCGGCCTTCTTTGCTGCGGCAAGGCGGTCGGCATCGACGTGCTGGGCGAACTGGTCGAGCATCATCCGGACGAGATCGTCCGCCGTGGTCGGGTCCTCGGCGTCCGTTCGGAGGGTGTAGGTCGCGGGGTAGAGGAACCCCTCGAGCGACTTCCAGCTCCGGTCGGCGAGGAACGGGTAGGCGTCGACCAGCGACGCAGGCGGCTTCGTCACGAGGTCGTAGAACCGCTTCGGATCGACCCCGGACGGCACGGTCTGGAGCTTGGCCACGAGCTGCTCGAGGCGGAGGCCCTCCCGGAACGTCACGTCCACCGTCGTCACCGTGATCTTGTGCTCGGGGGTGAGCGCCGACGCGACCTCGGCCGGCGTCAGGTCGCCCGCGATGAGGTACCGGCCGGCCTCGAGGCGCGCGCCGAGGTCGTCGAGGGTCGCCTCGAACACGAACGCTCGCTCGTTCGCGACGAGGCCGGCCTGACGGAGCCGGGCGGCCACGACCGGCACGGTGTCGCCATCGTTCACGTCGAACTCGACCGGGGCGGCGTTCGTGCCAGCGGGTGTCGTGAGCGCCGATCCGAGGTCCTCACGGACGAGGTCCGCGACGAACGGGAGGCGGAGCGCCGACGGGTTGTCGTCGGCCCAGGCCACGACGCCTCGGACGAGGATCGGTCGGAGGACCGTCGCCATCGCGAGCAGGACGAGCGCCGCCAGGGCGAGGGCGAAGACGAGGAACCGTAGCGTGTGACGCTGTTCGCGGCGACCGCCGATCGCGTAGCCGTTCCGAGCCCGACCTCTCCCCGGCGCTGCTGACCACGCCGGCTCCGGGTCGCGTGGATGGGCCTGTGGCGTGTCGCGCGGTCGTCCCCCGCCTCGGATCGTCATCGCTGCTCCGTGGTGGGGGGCCGATGGGCCGCGCCGGACGTCCGCGAGGCCGCGGCGGCCCGGGCGTCGAGCTCATCCTGGAGGATGATCGCGGCTGCCTCGCGGTCGACCCGCGCCCGATATGCACTTCGGCGGGTGCGACCGGGAGGCCCGCCCGAACGACCGCGGCCGATCGGGCCTAGCCGCTCCTCGGCGACGTGGCTGGTGTAGCGCTCGTCACGATAGACGACCGGCAGGCCGAGTGCCTTGGCGATGCCGCTCGCCCACTCTCGCGTCACGGCCGCCTGCCGGCCCTCCGATCCGTGTGCCTCGATCGGAAGGCCGACGACGAGCTCCGCGATCTCCTCTCGACCGATAATTTGCCGGAGCCGGCCGACGTCCACCGCGACATGTGCGCCACGTGACAGGGTGGCAAGCGGGCGGGCGACGATGCCGTCCGCCTCGGCGACGGCGAGCCCGATCCGGCGTTCGCCGAGATCGACCCCCAGCAGCCGGCTCACGAACCCGACGGCGCCGGCGTCGCGCCCGCTGGCCGGGGCGACGGGGACGGCGGGGGTGTGACCTGAACGTCGAGCCGCTGGTCGATCGTGGGGACCGACGAGACCCAGTCCGGCCACGTGGAGATCGAGACGTCGCCGTAGCTCGCGAGCGTCCGGCGCGCCTCGTCGATGGGACGGCCACGAATCGCTTCCCGGAGGGCCGCGGCGTCGAGCTGGGCGACCTGCGTAGCCGAGGCCTCGACCGGGAACGTGACGACCTCGCCGCTCACCGTCGGCTTGCCGGTCCTCACCGTCACCGAGTCCGCCACGAGCGTGCGGTGCGTCCGGACCGAAGCCGCCAGCCGTGCGGCGCCGATCGTCTGGATCGGCGCCTCGTCCACGGCGACGAGCGAGCCGGTCGCGGTCAACGTCAGGTCGAACGTCTCGAGCTCCTGGCCGACGAGCGCGCTCGGATCGCCGTCCGGGACGGGCTCCGAGAGCGCCTTTGTTGCCGGAAAGGCGGTCATGTCCGCCGGCACCGCGCCGGGTTCCGCGATCCGCGCGTCGAGATCCCTGGCCAGCTGTCTGGCGAGCGCGGCCTGCGCGCCGTCGACGTCGTCCTGCTTCACGCGCGGGAACGTCTTGAGGCTGCCGCCCGTCGTCGGGTCCGGGTTCGTGACGTGGATCACGTTGCCGTTGTAGTTCGACGGCGGAACGGTGATCGCGCCGGCGTCGACGTTGCCCTCGGGACCGGGATCGACGGCCTGGACGCCGGCGGTGCTCGACTGGCATTCGAGCACGTTCCCGTTCCGGATCCCGGCGACGGGCAGGAACACGGCTTCCGTCGTCGAGAAACGGATCCCGCTCTCGGTGCGGACGCTCGCGCCGGCCGGGATCCGGTAGCTCGCCGTCGGATCGCAGTTCGTCCAGCGAACGATCCCCGTCGCGGCCTTCTTCTCCTCGCGCTTGCCGGTCGCCTCGAAGGTGCCGGTCTCGCTCAGGTCGAACGTCAGACGCCGGGCGGGGATGACACCCGCGTCGCCATCGACGCTCGTGGCGCTCGTATCGGCCCGGATCGTGAACGTGATCGGGCCGACCGGCTCGTAGCGCGGCGTGACGACGACGGTCGCGCTCGGCAGCAGGACGTAGCCTGCGACGCCGCCGACGACGACCAGCACGAGGACCAGCGCGAGTGCCACCGGCAACCACCGGGGGAGCCGGCGTGACATCCCGATCCCCCTGTCGGCGACGACCGGCGGCGCGGTCCGCGGCGGCGGCGCGGCCGCCCCCGCCTCCGTGGGAACGGGCGGGATGAGGATCGTTCCCTCCTCGGCGGCGGCCGCCCCGATCGTCGCAGCCACGGCCCCCGTGCCACGCCGCCGCCGGGCAGCGCCAGCGTTCCCCGACCGCTCGCTCGCCACGTCGTCACCGGCGACCGCCCGGCCGCCGGCGACGCCACCCCCGCCGCCTCCGGAACCCGCCGGAGGCGTCGAGGCTGACTCGAATTCCCCGACCGAGCCGAAGACCGGCAACCCGGCCGACGCCGCGAGCGCCCGCGACGGCGCGTCCGGGGCGACGATCGCCAGGCGCCGGCCCTGGGCCATCGCTTCCCGCGCGAGCAGCCGGAAGTTGATCCGCGACGTGGCGATCCGCGACCCGGGCGGGATAACGACGGCTACCCGTCGCGATCCGGCCGCCCGGATCCTCGATGCGGCGGAGGTGATCTCGTCCTCGACGTCGAGGTAAATCACGGCGGGCGCGTCGGGCACCGTCACACCTTCATCGCCCGGAGGACGCGGCGGAGGGCCACCTCGAGGACGTCCTCCTCGGTCGCCAGCTCGATCGCCTGGTAGGCGAGACCGAGCGGCGTCACGTCCTGCTGGTCGACCAGCAGATTCGTCTCATCGGCGATCGCCGCGATCTGGTCCGGCGACATGACCGTGACCTCGGGCGGTCGGGCGAAGGGCAGGTGCTTCCAGAACGACTCCTCGCCGAGGACCGTCTGGATCTCCGGCAACCGCGAGCCGCCACCGCAGAGGTAGATCCGGCCGGGCAGCAGGTCGCCGCTCGCGAGCTCCTCGAGCACGAGCTCGACGCCCGCCGCCCAGACCCCGACGTCCTCCGCGACGATTGCCGCCACCTCGTCCCGCCGGTCGACGGCCAGGCCGCGTGCGTAGTCGACCTTGAGCGCCTCGGCCCGCGGGAAGGGCAGGTCCAGCCTGTCCGCGATCGACTTCGTGAAGGCGCGGCCACCGAGCGCGAACATCCGCGTCCCCTCGATCCCGCCACCGCGGACGAGCGCGACGTCGGTCGTGCCGCCGCCAACGTCCACGAAGAGGGCGCCGGCCTGGCGCACCTGCTCCGAGCCGAGCACGCGCGCGACCGCGTACGGCTCCGCGACGACCTCGAGCAGCTCGAGGTCGAGCTGGCTCGCGACCGACTGCAGCGCACCGAGGTGGACGAGCGGCGCGAACGCGTTGAAGATGCTGATCTCGACGTGCCGGCCCTGGAACCCGACCGGGTTCGTCAGCGCGTAGCCATCGATCTTCGCCCCGGTCACCGCCGCGTGGACCAGCCGGACGTCGACGTGGGGCAGCCCCGTCTCCCAGGTGATCGAGCGCTCGGCCTGGCGGAGGGCCTCGCGCTGAACGCCGTCGATGAGCCGCTGGAGCTCCGCGTCCGTGATCGGCTGGTCGGGCTTCCGGCGCTCCTGTGAGTGGGTCGTCGTGAAGCCCTTGACGAGCTCCCCCGCGATTCCGATCACGACCTGGGTCGGGCGGAACCCGGCCATCTCCTCGGCCTCCTGGAGGGCGACCGAGCAGTTGTCCACGACGGCGGCAATGTCCGCCACGGTCCCCGATTGCATGTGGGCCAGGCCCTGCCGCTTCCGCCCGACGCCCTTGACGACACCGCCGCCGTGATCGTCGATCTCGAAGACGAGCGCCTTGGCGAACTCGGTCCCGACGTCGAGCGCGGTGCACGCGGCCGGCGCGGCCTCGCCGTCGCGCTGCCAGATTCGACGCCAGAACGCCATCCCCTCCCCTCGCCCCGTGCCGGCTCAGGTCGCCAGGCGGTCGCGAACCGCGACCCGGATCGCGTCGAGGGCGTCGCCGAGGCCCTCTCGAGATGACCCCTTGCCCTGGGCCATCTGGGGTCGGCCGCCACCCTTGCCGTCGATTCTCTCGACCGCCGTCCGGACGAGGTCGCCGGCCGACAGACCGCGTGCGACGAGATCGTCGCTCAGGGTCACGAAGAGCTGGGGCTCGTCGGCGTCGAGGGCGAGGGCGATGACGCCGTCGCCGAGCACCGCCCGGACGTCCTTGGCCACGCCCTTGAGCTGATCGATCGATTCGAACGGGCCGGCATAGGCGACGAGCCTCGTCCCACCGTCGACCGCTTCCGCCGCCTTCGCCAGCTCGCCCGGCTTCGGCACCCCGCCCGCCGCGCCGGCCCGCAGCCGACGGCGGCTCTCGCGGAGATCCGCCTGGAGCGCGGCCACGCGGTCGGGAAGCGCGTCGACCGTCGTCGCGCCGGCGACGTCCACGGTCCGGTCGAGCAGCCCGAGCCGCGCTTCGGTCCAGGCGTCGGCTCGGTCGCCGGTCAACGCCTCGATCCGTCGCATCGCCGATCCGATCGATCGCTCGGCGGTGATGACGAAACTGCCGATCTGACCCGACGCCCGGCAATGCGTCCCCCCGCACAGCTCGAACGAGTAGTCCTCGACGCGCACGGTGCGGACGACCTCGCCGTACTTCTCGTCGAAGAAGGCGTCCGCGCCACGCTCGATCGCCTCGGCCATCGGCAGGTACTCGACCGTGACCGGCCTGTCGTCGCGGACGATCGCCCGGACCTGCGCCTCGATGGCACGCCGCTCGTCGTCGGTCAGCGAGCGATCGAATGGGTAGTCGAAGCGGAGGTAGTCGGGCGTCACGAGCGAGCCCGCCTGGCGCGCCCGATCGCCGACGACGTTGCGGAGCGCCCGGTGCAGGAGATGGGTCCCGGTGTGGTTGCGCATCGTCCGCGCGCGACGTTCGGAGTCGACGACCGCGCGGACCTGCTGGCCGACTCGAACCGCTCCGTGGAGGACGCCGCGGTGGACGATCAGGCCGCCCCCCTGCGGCCCCACGGGGCGTTGCGTATCCGCGACCGTGAACAGCCGCCCGGCGGTCGGCGTCGCCTCTGCCTCGAGCGGGAGGATCACGCCACGGTCGCCGATCTGGCCGCCGCCCTCGGCGTAGAAGGGCGTGACGTCGAGCACGATCTCGGCTTCGGCCGCGGCCGGTTCCCGAAGCTCGACCTCGGGCACCGCCCGCAGCTCGTCGTACTCGGTCCCGTGCCGCAGGATCGCCACGACCGTGCCGCTCTCGCTCGTCACGTCATACCCGACGAACCGGGTATCGCCGACGCGCCGCAGGATCGACTCGTAGCTCTGGACGGCCTCGGCGTGGCGGGCCAGCTCGGCCTTGCGCCCTCCGCGGCTCTGCTCGCGCTGGCGGGCCATCGCCTCGTCGAAGCCGAACCGGTCGACGCGCACGCCGTACTCCGCGGCCAGCTCGATGGTGAGGTCGATCGGGAAGCCGTACGTGTCGTGGAGCCGGAACGCAACGTCGCCCGGGAGCTCCGGCGCGTCGGCCGGAAGCGTCTCGGGGCGGCGGCCGACCACACGCTCGGTCTCGGACGTCAGCGGGATCAGGGCCTCCTCGAGGTGGATCGTGCCGGCGTCGAGCGTCCTCGCGAACTGACCTTCCTCGCGGACGATCGCGGCCATGATCTCGGGTCGTCGATCCTCGAGATAGGGATAGGCCCCGCGCATGATCTCGATGACGACGTCCGCGGTCTCGGCGAGAAACGGGTCGGTCCGGCCGAGGAGCCGGCCGTGCCGAACGGCGCGGCGGACGAGCTTGCGGAGGACATAGCCGCGGCCCTCGTTGCTCGGCAGCACGCCGTCGGCGACGAGGAAGGTGATGGCCCGGCTGTGGTCTGCGATCACCTGGTAGCTGAACCGCTCCGACTCGAAGGCCTCGGGGTCGTGGCCGAGAATCTCCCGCATCCGGGCGTGGATCGGGACGAACAGGTCGGTGTCGTAGTTCGAGGCGACCTGCTGGATCACCGACGTCATCCGCTCGAAGCCCATCCCCGTGTCGACGCTAGGAAACGGCAGCGGAACCCTCCCCTCCGACCGCTGGTCGAACTCCATGAAGACCAGGTTCCAGACCTCGACCCAGCGCGGACACGTCTCGGAGTGGTCCGGACGGCACTCGGGCCCTTCGGAGAACTGCGCCCCGCGGTCGAAGTGGATCTCGGAGCACGGTCCGCACGGGCCTGTGTCGGCCATCCGCCAGAAGTTGTGGTCGTCGCCGGCGTCGACGTCGCCCCAGGCCGCCATCCGCTCGGCCGGCAGCCCGATCTCCTCGCGCCAGATCCGTCGCGCGACCTCGTCGTCCGTGTAGGTCGTAGCGGCCAGGCGGTCGGGCGGGATCGCGAGATCGCCGGTCAGGAACTCCCAGGCCCAGTGGATCGCCTCGCGCTTGAAGTAGTCGCCGAAGCTCCAGTTGCCGAGCATCTCGAAGAACGTGTGGTGCCACGGCGAGCGGCCGACCTCCTCGAAGTCGTTGTGCTTCCCCGCCACCCGAAGGCATCGCTGGTAGTCGGTGGCGCGTGAGTAGCTCCGCTTCTCGGCGCCCGTGAAGACGTTCTTGAACTGGACCATTCCCGAGTTCGTGAACAGCAGGGTCGGGTCCGCGGCGGGCACCAGCGACGCCGACGGCACGACCTCGTGATCACGGGCCGCGAAGAAGTCGACGAAGCGGCGGCGGATCTCCGCGGCCGGGAGCCACGCGATCCGCTCATCGCGCTCGGAGCCGGGGATCGCCATCGAACGGAGGGTAGCGAATCCGACCTCCCGGAGCCTCCCTCCGCCGGACCGGTCAGCGCCGCCGAAGGGACCTCAGCAGCGTCACCGCGAGCCCGATCGCGGCGCCGGCCAGGACCCCGAGCGCGAACTTGCGGGCGGTTCCGCCCGGCTCGAGCAGCTGGGCGAGGTCATCGAGCCCGGCGAGCGGGCCCCGCTGCGTGGACGGAACCGGTCCCTTGCCCTCTTCGCCGGCCGTCATGCCGAGCGCCTCCGAGCCGGCCCGAGGATCGCGATCACCGAGACGAAGGCAATCCCGACCCAGGCACCGACGCTCGCGGCGATGAGATGGTAGTCGCCGACCCGGACCGGATCGATCGCAAGACGCCCGCCGATCGAGTCGCCCGCCCAGGCTCCGAGCGCTGCGACGACCACGACGAGCGGGAGGCGGCCGCCGATCGTTCCCCGCAAGAGGACGGACGCGGCCGACCAGAAGATGCCGACGAGGAGCGACAGGACCGGCGCCGGCGAGAGCAGCATGGCGCGGAGGATAGCCGCGTCACCGAACGTCCCGGGAACAAACGCCGAGCCGGGCCCCGGAGGGCCCGGCTCGGTAGCACACGAGGTACGACCCCGATCAGGGATTGGCCGCCAGATCGAAAAACGCGCTCCCATTGGGGCTGCCGATCCCGGTGACGTTGTCGTAGCCCGGGGCGGTATGGATCGTGAGGGAGATGTCACCCGTCCCGTCGCCGACATTGAAGGTGCGGAACTTGTACGTATATCCGTCGCTGCCGTCGGCGGCGTTGACGTAGTCGACTCGCCAGACGCCCGTGTCGTCGATCGCGGTGACGTCGCGGAAGGCTCCAGTGCCGGCATTCGCGTAGAGCGCCGGGTTGATGAAGCCATGCGGATGGCCGGCCTTCTGATCGGCGAGGGCGACGAGCCCGGCCAGAAGCGGCGACGAGAGGCTCGTGCCGC
Source organism: Candidatus Limnocylindrales bacterium (assembly GCA_036503395.1). Classification (GTDB taxonomy): domain Bacteria; phylum Chloroflexota; class Limnocylindria; order Limnocylindrales; family CSP1-4; genus DASSHA01. The sequence continues at coordinate 8,526 of DASXWX010000184.1, read as the reverse complement.
CGAGGCGGTACGTGTCGTAGTACGTGCCGTCGGGGAAGGTCTGGGTCTGGCCGACGAGCATGCCCGTGTTCGGGTCGCCGACGGCAGAGACGTCCGGCACGACCCGACCGTGGCCGCCGTGGGCCGCTGCGAGGGACTCCGGCACGACGCCCGCCTGGTACCAGGGCTCGGCGAACAACCGGCTGGTGCCTCCGCCCGCGCCGTACTGGTACAGGCCGGGCGGGTCGCCGGTCGCGTCGCTCCAGTCGCCATCCACCCACTGCGCATTGCCGGACTGCCAGCCGGTCTCCCACTGGTAGTCGTTCGTTGCGCCAACCGCGAGGCTCGTGCCGCCGACCGCGGTGACCCACGGGCTCGAGGCCGGCCAGTCGGGCGTTGCGCTCGCCGCGTTGTCGGCGTCGCCGCCGGTCTCGTCGCCGGCATCGCCGGACGAGAAGTAGACGCCGATTCCCTCGGCCGCGGCCTGGATGAACATATCCGTGTACGGCTTCACGTACCCGGTCGGAAGCAGCTCGGTCGAGAAGCCGTAGCTGTTCGTGACGATGTCGGCCAGGTGCCGGTCGACGACGTGGTTGAGGGCGGCGTCGAGGTCCTGGTAATTGTTCGGTGCGCCGACGTAGACGATGTCGGCCCCCGGCGCCATCGAATGGACGGCCTCGACGTCGAGGGTCTCCTCGCCGGACCAGCCCTGCGGGTCATGGACCGGGTTCTCGGCTCGCTGGAAGGTCCCTGGCGCGACCACCTGCGAGAAGTGGCCGGCGCCCGCCGAGTTGAGCGCCGGCAGGCCGTGGTCGGCGCTGTAGCGATTGACGTCCTGCAGGATCGTCGCCGATGCATAGGCGTCGATCACGGCGACGGTCACACCACTCCCGTCGAGGCCCGAACCGGACACGCCGTAGGCGCCGCGGAGCTGCGACGGCGTATAGCCGCACGGAGCGTACGGCTGGTCCGAGCCGAAGACGTCGGGGAGCGTCACGCCCTGCGGGGAAGGATTCGTGGCAGTGGTCTTCTCGCCGTAGTACTCCGAGCATGGCGGAGCGTTCCGGAATCCGGCCGGCGGCGGCGCCTTCCGAACGGAGTCCGTGTGGATGAACGTCGCGCTCTCGTCGAGGCCGAGCACGGCCATCACGGTGCCGCCGAGCGACGACGGGACGCTGAGCGACTTCGCCGGCGAGCGAACGGTCTTGCCGTTGACGCGGTACTCGTTGAACGTCGTCCCGAACGCTTTCGCAGCCTGCCGAAGCGTTCCCTCGGCCGCCACGTAGCGACGGTTGTCCGGCGTGTAGTCGATCGTGAAGCCCTGGTTCCGGAGCCATGACCTGACATCGCTCACCTGCGTCTTCGTCGGCGCGAACTGCCGGCGGAACGACGCGGCGCTGATGTACTCGCCGTAGGCGGCGGAACCCGGCGAGGACACGGCCTTCGCCAGGTTGACAGCGTCCGCGCGATGGCGGAGGCCGAGGTAGACACGGAACCCGACGACGGTGTCGGGATCGGCGGCCCTCCGGAAGTTCGCCGTGTTCGCCCATCCCGGGACGCTTCCGGCGAGCGTCTTGCGGCTCGACGCGGCGGCTGGCGCCACCGCGGTTCCCAACACGAGCATGCCCACGGAGCCCGCGATCAGGGCTCGCTGCACGAAGCGGTTCACCCGCTCTCCTCCCATGCGCGGTTCGCCATCGAATGATGGCCGACAAGTACCGGGACCTTACTACTCGTGCCCGTCGGATGCGGTCGGCGACGCGGCCGTCGGTGCGGGCACGCACCACAGTTGCTGGTCGGGGGGCGTCAGGCGGCGATCCTGCCTCCGCCGAGGACGACCTCGCCCTCGTAGAAGACAGCCGCCTGGCCCGGTGCCGCGGCCCAGACCGGCTCGTCGGTCTCTACCCGCCAGCGACGCAACGCCCCTGGCTCGACCGTGACGGACGCGGGAACGAGGCGGGCCCGATGCCGGACCCGAACATCGGCCCGGAACGTCATAGCCGACGGCGCCGAGCGAGCGACCCAGGCGGCGTCCTCGATCGCGAAGGACCGTGTCTCGAGATCCTGGCGGCGGGCGATCGTGATGGTGTTGGAGCGCGGATCGACGCGGCTCACGTAGCGCGGCTCGCCGAGCGCGACGCCGATCCCCTTCCGCTGTCCGACGGTGAATCCCGCCGCTCCCGCGTGCTCGCCGACGACCGACCCGGTCTCGCCGTCCACGACCGCTCCGGGTGCCGCGCGCCAGCCGGCTCGATCGCGGAGCGCCTCACGGACGTCGCCGCTCGGGACGAAGCAGATCTCCTGGCTCTCGGGCTTGTCCGCCGTGGGCAGCCCGAGCGACCGGGCGATCGAGCGGACCTCGGGCTTCGTCAGCTCGCCGAGCGGGAACCAGGCATGGGCGAGCTGGTCCTGGCGCAGGCCGTAGAGGAAGTACGTCTGGTCCTTGTCGGGGTCTGCGGCCGCGAGAAGACGCGATGCGCCGGCTTCGCCGAGTTCGTCCCGCCGGGCGTAGTGGCCGGTCGCGACGGCTTCGCAGTCGTAGAGCCGGCGGGCCCGGCCGAGGAGCGCCCCGAACTTCACGTACGTGTTGCAGTCGACGCACGGGCTCGGGGTTTCGCCGCCGAGGTAGGCCGCGAGGAACGGGCGGAGGACGCCGGCATCGAACTCCCGCTCGAGGTTCATGACGTAGAACGGGATCCCGAGCCTTGCCGCGACGCGGCGGGCGTCGTCGGCGGCATCGAGCGAGCAGCAGCTCTTCCTGAACTCGGAGTACGTGTCGGCGACGTCGTGGAGCCGCATCCAGACGCCGACGACCTCGTGGCCCTGCTCGTGGAGAAGCGCCGCGGCGACCGACGAGTCCACCCCGCCGCTCATGGCGACGAGGACGCGGGTCACGGGATCGCCATCGCGCCGAGGGGATCCGCGACGACGGCCGCCTCGCCCACGCGCATCGCCGCGAGCGAGCGTGGGATGGCCTCGATGGCGGTCTCGATCTCGGCCTCGGTCGTCGTCCGGCCGAGCGACATCCGAAGCGCGCCGCGGGCCTCGTCGGGCGGGAAGCCCATCGCGGCGAGGACGTGCGACGGCTCGGTGGAGCCCGTCGTGCACGCGCTGCCGACCGAGACCGCGATCCCCTCGAGGTCGAGCGCGAGGGCGACCGCGGTTCCGTCCGTGCCGCGTGCCACGATCGAGAGCAGCCCCGGCAGCCGCTCGACAGGATGGCCGGTCAGCTCCGTCTCGGGCACGGCGAGGACTGCGTCGCGGAGGCGGTTGCGCAGCTTCGTGAGCCGCTTGCCGGTCGCCGACAGCTCCGCCCGGACGAGCTCGTAGGCGGTCGCCAGGCCGACGGCACCGGGGACGTTCTCCGTGCCGGCCCGTCGATGGCGCTCCTGCTCGCCGCCCTGCTGCTGCCCGAGGAGGTGTGTTCCGTGGCGGACGTAGAGCGCGCCGACGCCCTTCGGCCCCTCGAACTTGTGGGCCGCGATCGAGAGCAGGTCGACGCCGAGGTCGCGCACATCGATCGGCACGTGGGGCGCGGCCTGGACCGCGTCGACGTGGACCAGCACGCCCCGGTGCCTGCGGACGCGCTCGACGATCTCGCGGATCGGCTGGATCGTGCCGACCTCGTTGTTCGCGAGCATCACCGAGACGAGGATGGTTCGCTCGTTGATCGCGGCGTCGAGCTGATCCGGATCGACCCGGCCGTAGCGGTCGACCGGCACCTCGATCGTCTCGAAGCCGAACTTCTCCAGGTAGCGGAGGACATGGCCGACCGCGTGGTGCTCGACCGCGGTCGAGACGATTCGATGGCCGAGCGCCTTGCCCGCCCAGGCCGCACCCTTGATCGCGAGGTTGTTCGCCTCCGTGCCGCCGGACGTGAGGACGATCTCGCGGGCATCGGCGTTGAGCGATGAGGCGACGCGCTCGTGAGCCTCGTCGAGGGCGGCTCGCGCCGCACGGCCGAAGGAATGGGCGCTCGACGGGTTGCCGAACTGCTCGCCCAGGTACGGCAGCATCGCCTCGAGCACCTCGGGCCGGACCGGCGTCGTCGCGGCGTGATCGAGGTAGATCGGCATGGCCGGCCGATTGTACGTCCGGGGGTTCGGTGGGCCCGGGCTCCACGCCGGCACTGATCGCTCCGGCTGGTATCCGGCGTGGTTCGAGACTCGATGGCGCCGAAGAGCGCACGGGTCGATCACGGGGCCCGGTGTCAGGGCTCGAGAGCCGCCCAGGCGCCGCACGCGTGCCGGTCGCGGGCGCGAAAGCGGGCCTCACATTTCGGCCGCTGCCCGCGGCACCTCGCGACGGTGCCATCTACTCGTGGTGTTGGTGATCGGTCTCGAACTGGCCGTTGAGGCCAGGTGTGCAAGAACCCTGTCGCCGGCCACTTCCGAGCGCTTCGGACGGGGCGTACGCTCGGCGCGAGCTGGAGTCGCGCGATGGACCTGCTGCTCTTGGTCGCCGGGCTGGCGGCCCTTTCCATCCCGCTTGCCGTGCTCGGAGCCGCGGTCGCGGGGGACCCGCCTGACCTGCTCGCCGATTTGTTCCGTGATGCCCATGACCTGGGCTGGCCGATCGGGGTCCAGGAGGACGATCTCCCGCCGCACGTCCCGCTCGTCGAGACGCCGCCTCCCTGCGACCCTGTTGCGGAACCGGTGTCGGCCGCCCTCGACGAAGCGGCGGTCGTGCCGGATGGGCGGACAGGTTGGCGCTCTCGAGTCCGGGTCGATCGCGTCGCGGCCGGAAGCGCCCACCGCAAGTCAGCCGCCTGATATCGCGATTGCAAAGGGTTCTTTGCAAAGATATCTTGGGTGGCCATGCCATCCCGATTCCTGCGTCGGCGACTCGATGCGCGGTCGCTGGTGGCCCTGGCCCACCCCCTCCGCGTCCAGCTACGGACCGAGCTGAGGCTGCGGGGTCCGGCGACGGCAACCGAGCTCGCCCGCCGCCTCGGAGAGTCGAGCGGCTCGACGAGCTACCACCTGCGGATGCTGGCCCGTCACGGGTTCGTCGAAACGGAGCCCGGACGCGGCAAGGGTCGGGAGCGCTGGTGGCGCGCCGTTCCCGAGCAGCTCCTGATCGACACGACCCTGGCCGCCGATCCCACCGCCCGAGCCCCGCTCCGGATCCTGACCGACGAGCTGCACCGGCGGACGGCGTCCGACCTCGCGACCTGGCAGGCCGAGTCCGACCGATGGGCCGCCGAGTGGCGCGACGCGAGCACCGACTCGATCTACGTCGCGCACCTCGATGCGGCCGAGACAGCCGCCCTTCGCGACGAGCTCGACGCCGTCATCTCGGGGTACGCCGGCCGACCGGACCGCCCGGGAGCTCGAATCGTCGAGGTCCAGGTGAGCGTGTTCCCGACGGGCGAACCCGAGTGAACGCGGCGCCGGCGATCATGTCCGGATCCGTTCCGCTCCACCGCAACCGCGACTTCCTCATCCTCTGGATGAGCCAGGCCGTGTCGACGGTCGGGACCCGAGTGAGCGGGCTCGCCTACCCGCTCCTGGTGCTCGCCATCACGGGCTCGCCCGCCCAGGCCGGCGTCGTCGCCTTCGCCCAGACGCTCCCGTTCCTCGTCTTCTTCCTGCCGGCCGGCGCGCTCGTGGACCGGTGGGACCGGCGGCGAACGATGCTCCTCTGCGAGGCCGGCCGGTTCGTCGCGCTCGGAAGCGTCGCCATCGCGATCGCCGTCGACGCCGTTTCGATCGTCCAGCTCGTCGTCGTCGCCTTCGTCGAGGGCAGCCTGTTCGTGTTCTTCGACCTGGCCGAGGGCGCCGCCCTTCCGCGGATCGTCGCGGCGTCCCAGGTCCCGTCGGCGGTCGCCCAGAATCAGGCGCGGGTCCAGGGCGCCGACGTCATCGGTCAGCCCGTCGGCGGCGCGCTGTTCTCGCTCGGCCGCGCCTGGCCGTTCGTGTTCGACGCGATCAGCTACCTCGTCTCGTTCGTCGCGCTGCTCGCGCTCAGGAGCCCGCTCGGTGCGCCCGAGGCACCGGCGGTCCGGAGGACGCTGCGGCAGGAGATCGCCGAGGGCCTTCGCACGGTCTGGTCGAACGCGTTCCTGCGCGCCGCAGTCGCCCTTGCAGCGGGCATCAACTTCGTCTTCAACGGCCTCACGCTCGTGCTCATCGTTCGGGCCCAGGCGCTGGGCGCAGGCGCGGGCGCGATCGGCCTCATGTTCGCGGCCTGGGGCGCCGGCGCGATCGTCGGGTCGGTCGTGGCGCCGTCCGTCCAGCGCCGCGTCGGGCCACGCGTCGCGCTCCTCGGCGTCGTCTGGATCTGGGTCGGCGAGGCCGCGCTGCTGGCGCTCGTCTCCGATGTCGCCGCACTCGGCGTCGTCGCCGGGCTCGGCGCGATCGCCGGGCCGGTATTCAACGTCGTCCTCGCCAGCCTCGTGTACGGCTGGACGCCCGACCGGCTGCTCGGGCGCGTCCGAAGCGTCATCAAGGTCGCCGGATGGGGCGCGATCCCGGCCGGCTCGCTCGCCGGCGGTCTCCTCGCCGGCGGGTTGGGTGCGCAGGGGGCAATGGTCGCGCTCGCTGCCGTGCTGCTCGTCGTCGCGAGCCTCGCGAGTGTCGCTCCCGCGCTCCGGACGACGGTCGCGGCGTCGCCGACGGCCTGAGTACGGCGCCCGAGGGCCTGGATCCCACGTGGCCGCGTTGCGTGCGAGGGCATGACATCGGCGCCGCGGCGGCAGAACGTTGCCTCCGAGGGCCACAGGCGACATCGAATCGCGCCCCGAGGTGCCGGGCGTGACCCCGGGAGGCAACGAACGCACGCTCGACCGTCGAAATCGTGCCCTGCCGAGCAGCGTCGGCCCGAGATGGCCGACGGCCGACACTATCCCGAAGCAGCCCTGGCGATCTCCCGGCCGCGCTCCTTCTCCCGATCCTGCTTCGGGAGGAGGCGCTTCCGGAGCCGGATCGACGACGGCGTCACCTCGACGAGCTCGTCCTCGCCGATGAACTCGATCGCGGTCTCGAGCGTGAGCGGCCGGGGCGGCGTGAGCCGGAGCGCCTCGTCGTGGGCGTGGGTCCGGATGTTCGTGAGCTTCTTCTCCTTGGTCGCGTTGACGTCCATGTCGCCCGAGCGGCTGTTCTCGCCGACGACCATCCCCTCGTAGACCTCGGCCCCCGCGCCGACGAACAGCTCGCTCCGCTCCTGGAGGTTGAAGAGCGCGTAGGCGTTCGAGACGCCCGCGCGGTCGGCCACGAGCACGCCGTTCGTCCGGTGGGTGACCTCGCCGGCCCACGGCCCGTAGCCCTCGGCGATCTGGTGGAGGAGCGCCGTGCCGCGCGTGTCGGTCAGCAGCTGGCCGCGGTAGCCGATGAGGCCGCGGACGGGCAGCACGAACTCCATCCGGACGCGGCCGTCCGCGTCCGTCGTCATCTGCTCGAGGCGTCCCTTGCGGCCGGCCATCGCGGCCTGGACCTCACCGATGAAGTCGGGCGGAATGTCGACGGTGATCCGCTCGTACGGCTCGAGCGTCTGGCCGCCGACCTCGCGCAGGATCACCTCGGGTCGGCTGACCGTCAGCTCGAAGCCCTCCCGGCGCATCTGCTCGATCAGGACGGCCAGCTGGAGCTCTCCCCTGCCCCGCACCTCGTAGGCATCGCCGCTGGCGGTCGGGTGGACCTCGATCGAAACGTTCCCAAGCGCCTCGCGTCGAAGGCGGTCGCCGATGTGCCGGCCGGTCAGGTAGCGGCCGTCGCGACCCGACAGCGGCGAGGTGTTGACGCCGAAGGTCATTCGCAGCGTCGGGGCGTCGACGTCGAGGCGCGGCAGCGGACGCGGTTGCGCCGGGTCCGTGAGCGTGTCGCCGATCGTCACCTCGGGCAGGCCCGCGACCGAGACGATGTCGCCGGGCCCTGCCTCCTCGATCTCGACCCGCTCGATGCCGTGCGCGGTCTCGAGACGGGTGACCGTTCCGGCGATCGTGACCGTTCGTCCGGGCTCGACCGCACCGCTCGTGTCGTCCGCCTCGTCGCGGACCACCACAACCCGCTGGCCGAGCCGGATCGTCCCGTTCCGGACGCGACCCACAGCCATCCGGCCCACGTATTCATTCGCGCTGAGGTTCGTGACGAACAGCTGGAGCGGGTGGTCGGGCTCGTAGGTCGGGGGCGGGGTCGTGGCGACGAGCTGGTCGAGAAGCGGGCGGAGGTCCGAACCCGGATGCGCCAGGTCGGGCGTGGCGGTGCCCGCCTTCGCGTTCGTGTAGAGGACCGGGAAATCGAGCTGGGCGGCGTCGGCCCCGAGGTCGATGAAGAGCTCGAGGACCTCGTCGAGGACCTCGGCCGGACGGGCGTCGGATCGGTCGATCTTGTTGAGCGCCACCACGACCGGCAGGCGGCGGTCCATCGCCTTGCGGAGCACGTAGCGGGTCTGCGGCAGCGGACCCTCGGCGGCATCGACGAGCAGGAGGATCGCGTCGACCATGAGGAGGCCGCGCTCCACCTCGCCGCCGAAGTCGGCGTGGCCCGGCGTGTCGACGATGTTGATGTGCACGTCGTGGCCGTTGGCGTGATAGCGGATCGCGCAGTT
>DASXWX010000183.1:0-5285 GCA_036503395.1 Candidatus Limnocylindrales bacterium | reverse complement strand
GAGCCGGATCTGATCGCGGCCTTCGAGGCGTCCTGGTCGAACGAGGGCTTCGTCTCCCGCGAGCACGAGGCCGCGCGCCTGGAGGCCGGGCGGGCAGCGCTGCGCCAGTTCCGTGCCGCGCAGCTGCAGCCGGGCACGATCGTGCCGTCCTGGGTCGAGCGGGAGTTCGCGTTCGCGCTCGGCGGGGACCGCATTCGCGGACGCTTCGACCGCGTCGACATCGTGCCGGTCGCGACCGCATCGGCGAAGGTGACGGGTGAGCTCGCGAACGCCACGAAGGTCCCCGCGGTGCTCCGTGCCGACGTCGTCGAGCCGATGCTCGAGCTGCTCGGGCCGGAAGAGGTGACGATCACCGACTACAAGTCGAGCGACGTCCGCGACGTGGCGAAGGCGAGGCAGCGGGCGCGCGACTCGCTCCAGCTCCAGATCTACGCGATGGGCTATGAGGCGACCACGGGACGGCTGCCGGACTTCGTCCAGCTCCAGTTCCTCGAGTCGGGCGTCATCGGGCGCGTGGCGGTCGAGCCGAAGCGCCTGGCAAAGGCTCGCGCGAAGATCCGGCGGGCGGCCGAGGGCATCCGTGCGGGCGACTTTCGGGCGACCCCGGACACGCTCGCGTGCACGTACTGCCCGTATCGCGACATCTGCCCATCCAGCCTGGCCCGCTGACCCTAGACTCGGCCGCGATGGAAGCGCGGGACCGGCTCGCGAACCTCGGGCTGTTCGCGGCGGCCACGGTCGCATGGGTCCTCGTCGGGCTCGTCGTGACGACCCGCGACCCGAAGCTCGACCCGGCCGCCGGCATCGTCGGCGCGGTCCTGATCGGGGTCGCCCTCGGCATGACGACGATTCCGTTGTTCTGGCTCGCCGTCTTCGGTCGCCATCGCCGGATCGCCTACCGGGGTGACTGGGTGCGTGCCGCCCGGCGCGGCGGCTGGGTGATGGTCGTCGCCGCGGTCCTCGTCGCGCTCAGGCTCCAGGGCGCGTTCCAGCTGCCGATCGCGCTCTTCATCGTCGCAATGGTCCTCGTCGCCGAGACGACGCTGTCCGTCGAGCGCTGAGGGCCCCTGCTAGCATCGCGACGGCGCCCCGCTGGACGTCGGGATGCGAACCGGCGGCGCTCGAGGGCAGGCCCTGAGCGCGTGACACCATGACCCGAAGAGAGCCCCACGCCGGGGGGGACGATTTCGCGGCCCGCAACGGCTGGGACGCGCCCGTCGACGAGTACGACGACTTCGACCTGCCGATCTACGTCGGCGCCTCCAGCTTCGCCAACCTGCCCTGGGTCAGCGACCCGGCCGAGCTGCGACGCCTCGCGCCCGACGTCGCGATCGTCGGCGTGCCGTTCGACGATGCCGTCAGCCACCGGCCGGGGGCGCGCTTCGGCCCGCGCGCCATTCGAAACGCGCAGTACACGAGTGGCTCGCTCCACTCGCTCCAGCTCAACGTCGATCCGCTCGACGTGCTCCGGGTCGTCGACGCCGGCGACGCCCCGATCGTGCCGGCCAGGCTCGACAGGAGCCACGCGGTCACGTACCGCAAGATCCGCGACGTTCTCGCGACCGGCGCGCTCCCGATCGTCCTCGGCGGCGACCACTCGATCACCTGGCCGTCGGCCACCGCGGTTGCCGAGCACCACCGGCCGCGTTCGATCGGGATCGTCCACTTCGATGCCCACGCGGACACGGCCGACGAGGACTGGGGCCAGCTCAAGGGCCATGGCACGCCGATGCGACGACTCATCGAGAGCGGCGCAGTCGCCGGCCGGAACTTCGTCCAGGTGGGGCTGCGCGGCTACTGGCCGCCGGCCGACGTCTTCGCCTGGATGCAGGCCCAGGGACTCCGCTGGCACCTCATGCGGGAGATCGAGGAGCGTGGCGCGGAGTCGGTCGTTGCCGACGCGATCGCCGAGGCGCTCGACGGCCCGGACGCCATCTACCTCTCGATCGACATCGACGTGGTCGACCCGGGCATGGCGCCCGGGACCGGCACGCCCGAGCCCGGCGGTCTCCTCGCCCGCGAGCTGCTGCGGGCGGTCCGCCAGATCGTCGGCCGGGTCGAGCTGGTCGGGATGGACGTCGTCGAGGTCTCGCCGCCGTTCGACCACGCCGAGACGACGTCGATGCTCGCTCATCGCTGCGTCCTCGAGGCACTGAGCGCGCTTGCGGCCAAGCGCATCGCCGGGGCGTAAGGCGTGGCACCCGTTCCGGCGGCCACTCTCCGTCGACGGGAGCCGCGGTCCTCGAGGCCATCCGCCGGAGGATCCGAACTCGCCCGGCTGTATGACCTCGATCTCGAGGAGGACCCGGGCGACCTCGACCTCTACCGGGCGTTGGCCGCGCGGGTCGATGGGGCGGTCCTCGAGCTCGCCGTCGGCACCGGGCGCCTCGCGGTCCCGCTGGCCACCGAGGGGGCAACGGTCGTCGGTGTCGACCACGACCCGGCAATGCTCGCCCGGGCCCGGGCACGTGCGGATCGGGCCGGTCTGCCTCCGGACCGGCTGCGTCTCGTCGAGGGTGACCTCCGGACGGCCGACGTGCCGCTCGCGGGAACGTTCCGGCTCGGGTTCATCGCCCTCAACTCGCTCATGCTCCTCGGGAGCCGTGCCGATCAGGCGGCCGCCGTTCGAGCACTGGCCGATCGGCTCGCCTCCGGCGGTCTCGCGGTCGTCGACGTCTGGCTGCCCGACGCCGACGACCTCGCGCGCTTCGACGGTCGGCTCGTGCTCGAGTACGTCCGAACCGATGCCGATGGCCGGACCGTCACCAAGACCGCCGCAGCCCGCCACGACGCCGCCACGGCAACAGTGGAGCTGACGGTCGTCTACGACGAGGGACGCCCGGGCGAGGCCGCCGTTCGATGGCTGCGCACGGACCATCTGCGGCTCGTCTCCGCGGACGAGCTGGTGTCGTTCGCCGAGTCCGCGGGCCTCGAGGTGGAGGTCGTCGCGGGCGGCTACGACCTCGAGCCGCTCGCTCCCGGCAGCGACCGGGCCGTGCTGGTCGCACGTCGGCCGGCGTAGGGCTGCGTGGTATCGTCGGCCGCGATGTCAGCCGGATCCTCGGGCGGCGAGCAGATCCGCCTGATCCTCGTCGAGGACGTCCCGCAGGTCGCGCAGTACGTCCGGAATCTCCTCAACTCGCAGCAGTCGATCAAGCTGCTCGACGTCGTCAACGACGGCGGCAAGGCCCACTCGCAGATCGCGCAGCTGCGGCCCGACATCGTCCTCGTCGACGCGCTCCTCCAGGGCAGGATCAAGGGTCCTCAGCTCGTCGAGCAGATCGCCGCGTCGGACCGGCCGGTCCCGGTGATTGTCATCACGGTCCCGCAGCAGCCCGTGGAGGTCGATCCCGAGGCCGGGATCAGCGGCGTCCTCCAGATGCCGTTCTCCGGATACGACCTCGTCAACCGGGTCCAGGCCGTCCGGGCCGCGTACCTCGCCTCGGACACGCGCCGCGGCTCACGGGTCGTCTCGGTCTTCGCCCCGAAGGGCGGCGTCGGCAAGACGACGATCGCCTTCAACCTCGCCTGCGCGATCGGCCAGATCGGCGAGCGCACCGTCCTGATCGACGGCAGCCTCCAGTTCGGCGACCTCCGGGCGCTCCTCAAGGTTCCGTCCGACGCGCCGTCGATCATCGACCTGCCGACCGACCGGATCACCGAGGCCGACCTCGGCGACGTCCTCTGGCGAGACCCGTCGGGGATCGACATCCTCCTCGCTCCGCCGCGGGTCGAGCAGGCGGAGATGATCACGACACGCGATGTCGACAAGATCCTCTCGATGCTCCGGCGCGTCTACGGCGCGGTCGTCATCGACATGAGCTCGGCGATCGGCGACCTGAACCTGGCCTTCCTCGATGCATCGGACATCGTCGTCGAGATCGTCACGTTCGATTCGACGACGATCCACAACACGATCAAGGTCGCGGAGGCGTTCCGGGCGATCGGCTATGCCCCGACCAAGGTCCACTACCTCGTGAACCGCGCCGACAGCCCGGGCGGGATGAGCCCCGAGGAGCTCGAGCGGGCGCTCGGGCGCGTGCCCGAGCACCGCGTCGTCTCCGACGGTCGCCTCGTCCTCCAGGCGAACAACGATGGCGTGCCCTTCGTGCTGGCGGAGCCCGACGCCCCGATCAGCCGCGACGTGATCCGGACCGCCGGGGAGCTCGTCGGGATGGGCGCGCGGCTGGCCGCCGCAGGGCGCCGCTGACGGTGGCCGACCCGCGCCCGATCGGCGTCTTCGACTCGGGCGTCGGAGGACTCACGGTCCTGCGCGAGATCCTCCGGCGCTCGCCGGCCGAATCGACGATCTACCTCGGCGACAACGCCCGCGCGCCCTATGGTGTCCGGGACGACGACGAGGTCCGGACGTTCGCTGGCCAGGGCCTCGACGCGCTCGCGGATCGCGACGTGAAGGCGATCGTCGTGGCCTGCAACACGGTCTCCGCGGTCGCCCTCGGCGACCTCCGGCGGCGCTACGACCTGCCGATCCTCGGTGTCGTCCGGCCGGGCGCGTCCGCGGCGGCACTCGCGACGCGCAACCGACGGGTCGGCGTGATCGCGACGCCGGCCACCGTCCGTTCGCACGCCTACTTCGCGGCGATCAAGGAGGAGAACCCGGCGCTCGAGGTCTACGAGCACGCGACGCCGGCCCTCGTGCCGATGGTCGAGGCCGGCGAGCTCGACGGCGCCGACGTCGAGTCGACCGTCCGGACCTCGCTCGCGCCGCTCCTCGGCGAACGGACGACCGACGGCGAGTTCGTCTTCCCGCTGCCGGCCTCGGCCCGCGTCGACACGCTCCTCCTCGGCTGCACCCACTACCCGCTGCTGCGGCCCGTGCTCGCTCGTCTGACCGGCGAGCGGATCGCGATCGTCGATTCCGCCACGGCCACGGCGTCCGCACTGGCGGAGCTCCTCGTCGTCAACGGCCTCGAGGCACCCGGGACGACGCGAGGCACGGCCGCCGACGCGGGCGAGCGCGGCCACGAGCGCCCGGCCGGGATCGCGACGCCGCCGAGCCACCGCCAGCTGACGACGGGCGACCCCGCGGCGTTCCGGACGATCGCCGCACGCCTCTTCGGCGACGACGTGGCCGCCCCCGACGCGATCGATCTCGAGCCTGCGGCGGTCTCGTGAGCACTGTGTCATGAGCGCGGAACGCGCCGGGGCGCGCCGCGCGCGCGGCACCGACTGGCGAAGCGATCGCCGGTGGCAGGCGGGCTTCCTGGCGGGCGCCGCGATCGCGGCCGCCGGCGCCGTCCTGGGTCGGCGGGCCGAGCGGTACG
>DASXWX010000182.1:0-2574 GCA_036503395.1 Candidatus Limnocylindrales bacterium | reverse complement strand
GGCCCGAATGCGCCGTCGTCGAGTTGCGACCCGGAGGCTTCGGCCGGGGGCGCGTCCGCCTCAGCCGTGTGGCGGCGCAGCCGGCGGTCTGCGCGGGGGCTCGTCCGGCGCCTCGTTGAGCGCCGCGAGGATCCGCGTCTCGAGCTGGAGGATCTTCTGCTCGAGCCGTTCGATGCGGACGAGGATCTCGTGGTTGCCGTTCAGGAGCTCGTCGTTCTGGCGCTCCTCGAGGTCGACCTCCGACGCGGCGTGCTCGAGCGTCAGCCGGTCGCGGAGGGATGCGCGGTTGCCCGCGAGCAGGATGAGCGGCGCGGCATAGGCCGCCTGGGTCGAGAACGCGAGGTTGAGCAGGATGAACGGGTACGGGTCGAAGTGGAAGAGGAGCCACACGTTCCCGCCGATCCAGATCGCGACGAGGATCGTCTGGAGGATGAGGAAGCGCCAGCTGCCCATGAACCCGGTGACGCCGTCGGCGATCCGGGCGCCGAGCGGCGCACGCTCGTACATCGCGACGTTGACCGGGTGGCGCATCGCTGCCTCGGCCGGATCCGGTCCGGGGATCGTCGTCGCGGGTTCGGTCATCGAGATCCTCCCTGGTTGACGCCAGTCGGCCACACGATCATGCGGCAGCTCAGGCCGCGGCGTGCTCCGCGATCCGCCCGTCATGGAGCTCGACGACCCGGTCGGCGACGTCGAGCATCATCGGGTCATGGGTCGCCACGATCGCGGTGATCCCTTCGGCGCGCACGATGGAACGCAGGAGCTGCATGATCGTGTGTCCGGTCTCCGAGTCGAGCTGGCCGGTGGGCTCGTCGGCGATCAGGAGCTTCGGACGGTTCGCGAGCGCGCGAGCGACCGCCACCCGCTGCTGCTCGCCGCCGGATAGCTCGAACGGCCGATGACCGGCCCGCTCGCCGAGGCCTACCAGCTCGAGCAGCTCCGCGACGCGAGCGTCGCGCTGCCGCGGGTTCGCCTTCACGAGCCGGAGCGGCACCTCGACGTTCTCGGCTGCCGACAGGATCGGGACGAGGCCGAACGTCTGGAACACGAACGCCACCGTGTCGCGGCGAAGCCCGACGAGCTCACGCTCGCCCATCGACGACACGTCGCGCCCGTCGACGACGACACGCCCGGACGTGGGCCGGTCGAGCCCGCCGAGGAGGTTGAGGAGCGTCGTCTTGCCGCTCCCCGACGGGCCCCGAACGGCAAGCAGCTGGCCACGCCCGACGACGAGGTCGATGCCGCCGACCGCCCGAACGACGCCGTCGCCCGACGGGTAGTCGCGGACGAGCTTGGTCGCCTCGACCATGGCGCCCGCCGTCGGCAGCGCGTAGCGGGTCGCGCCGGCCGCGGCCGTCATCGCTCGCTCCCGTCGTCCGCCTTGCGGCGGTCGTCGGGCCAGATCCCGACGTGGTCCTCCTCGAGCCTGAGGCGGACGCGCCGTTCGAGCTCGAGCGCCTCGATGTGTGCCCGGGGCAGCTGCAGGCGACCCGCCCGATCGAGCACCGCAAACTCCTCCGCGATCATCCGGTGGTCGCCTTCGTCCGTCTTCTCGGAGCGGCGAAGCGTCTCGCTCGATGTCCGGCCGTCGCGGATCGCGACCGTTCGCTGGACCTGTTCCGACACGAGCGGGTCGTGCGTGACGATGACGATCGTCGTCCCGAGCTCGGCGTTGAGCCGTCGGAGGAGCGCGAAGACCTCGGCCGACGTCCCGCTGTCGAGCTCGCCCGTCGGCTCGTCGGCGAGGAGGACGGCCGGCGCGTTCGCGAGGGCGACCGCGATCGCGACGCGCTGCTGCTCACCGCCGGACAGGCGTTCGGGTCGATGCCTCGCGCGGTCGGCGAGGCCGACGAGGTCCAGCAGCTCCAGCGCGTGCGCGTGGCGCCCGCGGCGTCCGTCGAGCGTCATCGGCAGCTCGACGTTCTCGGCCGCCGAGAGATACGGCAGGAGGTTGCGCGAGGTCTGCTGCCAGACGAAGCCGACGACGCGGCGGCGGTAGCGCGTCCGCTCGCGAGCGCGCATGCGGGTCAGGTCGTGACCCGCGACGAACGCACGCCCGGCCGACGGGACGTCGACGCCGCCGAGGATGTTCATGAGGGTCGACTTGCCGCTTCCTGACGCACCGACGATCGCGATCACCTCGCCCGCGTTGACGAGCAGGTCGAGGCCCTGGAGTGCGACGACCTCGAGCTCCGCGACCTTGTAGATCCGGACGAGGTTGTCGCACACGATCTGGGCACCCTCGCCGAAGCGAGGCCGACCCGGCGGGCGCGCCGTCGGTGCCCCTCCCGGGGTCGTTCCGGTCCCGATCGCCGGTCGGGGAAGCTCGACGCTCTCGGGTGCCGCGAGAGGCATCGATTCTGGCGCGGCCTCGGCGGCGCGAACATCGCGCCGGAGGCGCGGCAGTCGGTTCATTCGGCGCCTCGTCGGACGGCCGCCACGAGGAGCGCGCGACGCTCGATCGACGCCGCCAGCCCGACCCCGACGATCGTCACGATCGCCACGTATGCCAGCAGCAGCGCGACATGGACGGGCTCGATGGCGAACGGGACGGCGACGTCCGAGCCCACGACG
>DASXWX010000181.1:0-5346 GCA_036503395.1 Candidatus Limnocylindrales bacterium | reverse complement strand
ACGGAGCGGCCACCTGACGTCGACGATCTGCCGCTCGACGTCGTCCAGACCGCGGACGAGCGCCGCATCGCCGAGGAGATCCGCGGCGGGACGTGGGAGGAGGCCGGCACGAAGGGCAAGCCGGCGGCGCAGGTCGGCGGCGACGGGCTCCGGCCGCGGCCGTTCACCCTCAGGACGATCGGCCGGCTCTTCGGCGCGCGAGAGTAGTCCGTCCCGCGTCCTCGGGCAGCCGAGGCGGGCGTGGTAGGGGAGGGTGGACTCGAACCACCGACTTCCAGGGTATAAGCCTGGCGCCTCTGACCAACTGGGCTACTCCCCCGCGGGCATGGTAGTCGAGCGGGCGGGCTCGGGCGGGACGTCGGTCAGACGGCGGCGCGAACGAGATCGACGAGCTGACGTCGTCGGGACTCGGTGAGGGTCTTCTGGGGCGGCAGGCCGGCCAGCCAAATCGGCAGCTGCTCTGCGGTGACCACGGCACAGGCGGCCGTGCGCTCGAGCGCCCCCTCGGGCGCGACCACCACGGCGTAGGTCTTCACGACGTGGTCCCGATCGTCGGCCTCGAGCCAGCGTCGGACGCGTTCGGCATCGCGAGCCGTCCGGTCCAGCGGGTGCTCCATCGCCCGCCATCGCCCGTCCGACATCCGCACCTCGAACACGGAGCCGTGCATCCGAATGGCACCGAGCGGTGGCAGCTGAGCCACCACTGCCGCGCCGAACGGCCCGAGGACGAGCTCCGGGACGGCCCGACCGTCGGGCAGCCGGACCCGGTCCGCGGCCACGAACTCGTCGGGCAGCGCGCTTGCCCGCGTGACGGCCGTGCCCCGGCGGCGGCGAGAGGAGGTGACGAGGTCCACGACCCCGATGAGTCGCATGAGGCCGACGACGCCGAAGAGGGCCGGGGCGGTCAGCGCGAACGACCAGGCGATCGCGCCCGCGACGAGCTGTGCCTCGTTGGTCCGACCGCCGGGCGTGAACTGGCGAAGGAACGACGTCCCGAGGGTGAGATACGCCAGCAGCCCGCCGCCGCCAAGGAGGATCAGACCGACCAACGTGCCGAGGGCGAGCGTGGTGAGAGGCGGGGTCTGGGATCGGGAAGAGGCGATGACCTGCACGAGCCCGATCGTCGGCCCGCGATCTCGAGCAGGGCCATGGCCAGATCGGCCTAGGGTGGAGGGGCGCGCTCGGAGCGCGCGGGCCATCGAAGGCGACCGGACCGGACCTAACCGCCCACCCGACGGTGCGTGCCGGCACCGGAACGAGTGGACGATGGTGCCGGCCGGCAGTCGCCGGGGTGACGCCCGTACCATTGCGCGGCCCTCGGCCGCTGGGGATCCTCCGTTCGCGACCGGCGAAGAGCCGGCCCGGAGGAATCATCTGTGCGGATCATCCGGCATTCCGCGGCCACGTTCGACCTCGTCATCCCGGGGCCGTTTCGCGACTCCATTCGGGGCCGTCTCGCGCGCATTGGCGCTTCGGGCGCGATCGCCGGCTGGGCGCTGCTCGGGCTGGCGGGGGGTGCCGTGGCCCAGTCCGGGCCCACGCGCTTCTCCGACCCGTCGGTCTCGCCCAGGTCCGCGACGCCGACGACCGTCGTGTCGTTCGCGGTGACCTATCGCAATCCTCCCGGCGAGACTGCATCCGACGTCGTGGTCCGCGTCGCCGGCGGAACCCACGAGCTGACGCCGAGCGGAACGGCCGCGTCGCACGACGGAAGCCGATACGCCGCGGCGTTCAAGCTGCCCGTCGGGACGTGGTCTGTCACCTTCGAGGCCTCCGACGGCCACTTCTCGACCAGCATCGGCGCCGGAACCGTGACCGTCGCCGTGCCACCGGCGGACCCGACGCCGACGCCGAAACCCACGCCGAAGCCGACCCCGAAACCCACGCCGACGACCGAGCCGACGTCGGCAGCCACGCCGCGGCCGACGGCCGAGCCCACGGCGCCGCGGTCGAGCGGTGCGCCGACCGCGGGTGGGGAAAGCACGGCGCCGGACCAGGCCAACGGCATCGTCAGCCCCGCGCCCGGGTCCAGCGTCGATCCGAACGCACCCGGCGCGGTTCCCTCCGCGGCCGACGATCCCGGGGGCTCGTTCGGCCCCGATCCGGTGACCGCGATCGGCGATCCAGGTGGATCCGGCGACGGCGCCGGCCCTGGCCCCGTCCCGAGTGGTCAACCGGCGACACCGGCCGGGCTCACCGGGCCGGGGGCCGGAGGTGGGTCGTCCGGTTCGGGCGCGGCCCTCTGGGACGGCGCGTACCTCGCCTCGGCCTGGTTGCCGCCGATCCTCGGCGGGTCCGATCTCTCGGCCGCCGAGCGCGTCCTGGCCACGACGATCACGACCGCGACCGGCGTGGGTCTCGCGATGTCGTTCGCGCTCTTCGGCAAGCGACGCCGCGACTCGGAGCCGACGGCTCCCGACGAGGTGCTTTCCGAGCACGCCTCGCGGTTCGGGCCGCCCGCCGACGCGGCCCTGGCCGCGGCCGCCGTCCCGGCCCCCATCGACGCCGAGCTCGCGATGCCCCGCTGGCGACGCCCCTCCCTTCTCGAGGCGCGCCGGAGCGACCCGACCCGCACCGTGTCGACGCACTTCACCCTGACCTTCGACGACGGCCCCGTGGCGCCCATGCCGGGGCTGGAGCGTCGTCGGATCCGCTACCGGGTCGTCCGCCTCCTCGACGGTCCCGACGAGCTGCTGGCCTCCGAGATCGGCGTCCTCGACGAGGACGACCAGGTCCAGCTGCTCGAGCGGAGCGGTTCCTTCTGGAAGGTGCTCTGCCCCGATGGCCGCACAGGATGGGTCCACCGGATGGTGCTCGGCGAGACCGTGGGCGGACCGCCTGACGAGGTGGATCCGGACGTCCTCGCCGCCGTTCAGGCATCACGAGCCTACCGCGCCTCCTGATCCGGTCGGTCAGCGGCCACCGGCCCGCCGGAGCCGCCCGCTCGGCGGCCTCGGGGCGCCTCTCGTCGGAACACGAGCACGTGCTGGTGGACGATGTTCGGCACGAACGCCGCCGGATAGCCGTAGGGGCGGAGACGTGAGCCGGCCTGGTACCAGACCAGGTCGCCCTTGGGGACCAGGCCGGACCGCTGGGCGCGCACGGCCAGGTCGGCCGACGTGAAGATGTAACGCCCGTCCTGGTAGGCGTCCCGGACGATCACCGTCGCGTAGCGCCGGGGTCGAAGGATGCGGCCGAGCTCACCGAAGACCCGCTCCATCGCGTCGAGGAACGTGTCGTACGAGGGGAGGTTCGCGAGGTCCGCGGGATCGTCGGAGACCATGGCGTAGTCGGTTCGCCTGTTGGCATGGGCCTCGGCGAGGCGACCGCCGGCCATCGTCAGCGGCAGCTGGACGTTGTATGGCGGGTCGGTCGCGACGAAGTCGACGCTCTCCGAGGCCATCGCCGGGAGCAGCGCGAGCGCGTCGCCGATTCGCAGCTCGCAGCCCGACGGATCGAACGTCCGGACGCCGGCGGGATCGTTCGGCCCGAGATCGGCCAGCGCCGGCCCGAGCCCGTCGCGCTCGGCGAGGGAGTCCCGGACGACCGCCTCGTAGACGGCCGCCCAGCGGCGGTCGAGCTCGATCCCGATCGCCCGCCGCGGCCCGCGGGCGATCGCGGCCCCCAGGAGCGTCCCACCCACGCCGGCGAACGGATCGAGGACGAGCTCGCCAGTCGAGCTGAAGAACTCGATGAGGCGGGCCATGAGCCGCGGCGGCTTGTTGGCACCGTGGGCTCGCCGGAGCTCGTGGCCGAGCTCTCGCGGGTAGGCCGTCGTCCAGACCGACTTCGTGAAGTAGAGCCATTCCTCGCCGCCGAGCTCGTTGAGCGTGTTGGCGGGATGCCGACCGGCCCGATCGGTCCGCGCGGTCGCCTGGCCCACCCCTGAAGCGTAGCCCGCACGTGCGTCGCCGGGTCCGGATTCGCGCTCCTACAATCGGCCCGGATGGGCACCGTCACGACGCCCCGCTTCGTTGGACGCGAGCCGGAGCTGGGACGGATCGCGGGCGCCCTCGACGAGGCGTCGGCGGGGCACGCGACCACCGTCGTCATCGCCGGCGCCGCCGGCGCCGGCGCGTCCCGCCTCATCGACGAGGTCGCGGAGCGGCTCGGCCGGCTCGCGGAGCCGTGGACGGTGGTCCGTTCCCGCGGCTGGGCCCCGTGGGCGGGGCGGCCGCTCGACGGCGTCGTCGCCCCGCTCGTCGAAGCGATCGGCCGGCTGCCCGAGGACGATCGACGAGCGGTTCTCGCCGGGGTGGGCGACCTGCGCGGCGACGATCCGCTCGGTTCGGCCGCGATCGAGCCGGAACGACGCCAGGCCCGGCGCCTCGAGCGGATCCACACCGCGCTCGTCAGGCTGGGGGCATCGCGGCCGGTCCTGTTCGCGATCGAGGACCTCCACCGCGCCGACGCCGCGACGTGTGCCCTGGCCGCGTTCCTCGCCCGCGTCTCGCGTCCCGCGCGGCTGTGCGTGGTCCTCACGTACCACCCCGATGCCGTCGCGCGCGACGATCCCTTCCACAGCACGCTCGCCGCGATCGGCGACGCCGCCCGCTCGCCCGTGACGATCGACCTCGGGCCGTTTGCGCGCGACGAGCTGGCCGGGCTCGTTGCCGCGGTCGAGGGCGATCGCCCATCCGCGTCGCTCGTCCTGCTCGTTTCCGAACGCTCCCAGGGCAACGCGCTCGTGGCGACCGAGCTCCTCGCGGCCCGCCGCGAGCTCTCGTCGGCGCCGCTCACCGGCGGGATCGCCGAGCTGGTGGCGGCGAGGCTCGACGTCCGGTCGCCCGAGTGCCGCCGCGTCCTGCGGCTGCTGGCGCTCGCCGACGCGCCCCTCCCGCTCGACGAGCTGAGCACGACGGCCGCGACGTACGACCGCGGGCTCGCCCGCCTTGCGCCGCGGTCGATCGCCTCGCCGCGACCGTCACGAGGCCCGCTCGACGGCGATCTCGACGCCGGGCTTGCCGAGGGCCTGGAGAGCGGCTTCCTCCTCCGCGTCCCGGGCCCGGACGGCGGCCCGGCAATCGCCTTCCGCCACGCGCTCATCCGCGATGCCGTCGCCGCGGACGTGCTGCCGTTCCATCGCGTCCGTTACCACCGCGCGCTCGCCGCCGCGCTCGAGGCCCGCCCGGGCGAAGCCGCGCGCCATCACCGCGCCGGTCTCCGGCCGGCGCACGCACGTGCGGCTGCGACCCGTGCCGCCGAGGCCGCCGACGCGGTCGACGCCGTCGAGGACGCGGTTCGCGAGCTGGAGCTCGCCCTCGAGCTGGCACGCTCGGACGAGGCGTCGTCCGAGCTGAAGGTCAGGGCGGCCGAGGTGACGGCCGCCGCGGGTCGGCCTGCCCG
>DASXWX010000180.1:0-1849 GCA_036503395.1 Candidatus Limnocylindrales bacterium | reverse complement strand
CGGACCGGGCTCGGCGACGATCGAGGCGCTCGGCGACAAGCTCGCGGCGCGACGCCTCGCAGCGTCGGTCGGCGTGCTCTCCGTGCCCGGCACGCTCGAGCCGCTGCCGGTCGAGCGGCCCGACGAGGTGGACCGGATCCTCGACGTGGCCGCCGGGATCGGCTTTCCGATCATGGTCAAGGCCGCGGCCGGGGGCGGCGGGCGCGGGATGCGACGCGTCGACCGGCCCGAGGACCTGCCCGCCGCGCTCGCGGCCGGATCTGCGGAGGCCGCGTCGGCGTTCGGTGACGGGTCGGTCTATCTCGAGCGGGTCATCGAGCCGGCGCGCCACGTCGAGGTCCAGCTCCTCGGTGACGCCGAGGGCAACGTCGTCGCGCTCGGCGAACGCGACTGCTCGATCCAGCGCCGCCACCAGAAGCTGATCGAGGAGGCACCGGCCCCGGGACTCGGCCCGGACGCTCGGCGCGAGCTCCACGAGATGGCGGTCACGCTCGCGTCTGCGGCCGGCCTCCGGAATGCCGCAACCTGCGAGTTCCTCTTCGACGGCGAACGCTTCTTCTTCCTGGAAGTGAACACCCGGCTGCAGGTCGAGCACGGTGTCACCGAGCTCGTGTCTGGCCTCGACATCGTCCGCGAGCAGCTCTGGCTCGCGGCCGGCCGGCCGCTGTCGGACGAGGCCCATGCGGCCGCCACCCGCGCGGCGGATCCGTTCGGACACGCGATCGAGGCCCGGATCGCCGCCGAGGACCCGGGCCGGGGCTTCACGCCGACGCCGGGGACCGTCGGCGCGTGGCTCCTGCCGGCGGGTCCGGGGATCCGCGTCGACACCGCCCTGGAGGCCGGTGACCGGGTGGCGCCGGAGTACGACAACCTGATCGCGAAGCTCATGGTCCATGCCGGCTCTCGCGACGCCGCCATCGACCGGCTCGCCCGTGCCCTCGACGAGCTCGTCGTGACCGGGATCCAGACGACGGTCCCGTTCGACCGGTTCGTCTGCTCCGAACCCGACTTCCGGGCGGGGAGGCTCTCGACTGGGTACGTGGAGGAGCACTGGGATGGCGCGGCGCGCCGGACGAACGCCGAGCGCGTCGCCCAGCTCGCGGCGGGTCTCGATGCGATCGATCGGCCGATCGGCCCGGCGAGCGCGGGCGGGCCGATGCCATCCCCGAAGGCGCCCCGGCGCGACGCGGGCTGGCGCCGTGCGGGCCTGGTCGAGGGGCTCGAGGGGTGGCCGCGATGACGGGAGGCCGCTCGGACGATGCGGGCGCCGTCCGCGTCTCGATCGACCCCGCGTCCGCGTCCGGTGATGGGAGGCCGATCGTCGTTGCGCGGGTCGATCCCGCGAAGCCCACCGACCCGGCCTCGATCGTCGTCGACGGCGAGCCGACGACGGTGACCCTCACCCGGGGCGCTCGTGAGCGCGGCCGGCTCGTCCTCGGGTCGGGCAGGAGTGCCGGGCGGCACGACGTCGTCTTCGGGGCCGATCGGGACGGCACGGACGGCATCCGTCGCCGGGAGGTCGTGGTCGGCGGCTGGAGGATCGAGGTGCAGGTCGAGCCCGAGCGGCGGGCTGCGCTCCGGGAGCGCGCCCGGCGCGGGGGCGCGGCAAGCGGTCAGGCGGGACCGACGCAGGTTCACGCAGCGATCCCCGGTCGCGTCGTCGCCGTCCGGGTCGCGCCGGGCGACCAGGTGGAGACCGGCCAGGCGGTCCTCGTCGTCGAGGCGATGAAGATGCAGAACGAGGTCCGGGCGCCCCGCGACGGGACCGTCCGGAGCATCGCCGTCGGGCCGGGGACGAACCTGGAGGTCGGCGACCTGCTCCTCGTCATCGAGTAGGCTCCCGGCGATG
>DASXWX010000179.1:0-5911 GCA_036503395.1 Candidatus Limnocylindrales bacterium | reverse complement strand
GGACCGCTCGGCGGGACGTCCGGGTCGATCCTGGGTGGGACGTTGCGGGCGTCGCGATCGGTCGTCACGCCGGCGTCTCCATGGCTGTGATCAGGTCGACCATTCGCCGATTGTCGCACCCGGTTCTGCAGCATTCGAATGTCATCAGCCCGCGAGCTCCCCCTCGCCAGCGGTCGCCGCGGGATGCGCGCCCCTCGCCACGGTTTCGGCCGCTCCGGACCGTCGCGTCGCGAGGACCGATCCGGCGATCACCAGGACGAACCCGACCGCCATCGCCGGGGTGAAGCTCTCGCGGAGGACGAGCACCCCGAGAATCGCGGCGATCGCCGGATTGACGTAGGTGATGACGGTCGCGCGGATCGGGCCGATCTCGGCGATGAGTGCGGCGAACATCAGGAACGCTGCTGCGGTGCAGATCGTGCCGAGGACGGCGATGGCCCCGATCGCCTGCGCGGAGGGTGAATGCGATGGCCACTGAGCAGCGGCGAGCGGCAGGTAGACCGCGGCGGTCAGGCCGAGCGACAGCGCCATGACGCCGAGCGACGAGACACCGGCGAGGCGTCGGGCGAGGATCGCCGGGCCGAGCGCGTAGCCGATGACGACGCCGCCGATGGCGACCAGGGCCCCGACGTCGTCAGTTCGGAAGTCGCCGCCGACGATCGCCGCGACGCCTGCGAGCCCGACGAGGAGGCCGACGATCGCAGACCGGCCGAGCCGGTCGGCTGCCCCGGTCGCGAGGGCAACCACGGTTCCCACGAGCGGCACGCCGGCGATGAGCAGCCCGGCCAGCGAGCTCGAGATCCGTTGCTCCGCCGAGCCGAGGAGGATCCACGGGATCGCGACCTCGACGACCGCGAAGGCGACGACCCAGCGCCAGTGGCCGAGGACCTCCCGGAGGTCCACCCGGAGGAGAGCGATCGGCAGGAGGATCGCCGTGCCGATGGCGGTCCGCCAGAACACGAGCGTCGCCGGCGAGACCTCGGCGACCGCGACCCGGATGAACAGATATGGGATCCCCCAGATCAGCGACATCAGGACGAACAGGACGAGCCCGCGCCGCGTCACCTCGAGGTCCTGGTCGTCATGGTCAACGAGGGTACGGTCAAGCGGCTCCCCGCGCGGCGCCGTCAGACCAGGAGGGCTTCGGTGGCGGGATCCGGGCGGCCCCCGTAGAAGCGGTCGAGGACGGCGCCGAAGAGGGGCTCCTCGGGCGCGGCCCGGGCGAACAGGGTCATCGACGACCGGAGCTTGACGGCGTCGATCGGGCCGAGGATCGACTCGGCGCTGCTTCCCGGTCCCTCGTACACGAGCCGGGCGCACTCGATGAGCCTCGGCCCGAGAATCGGGTGGCCGAAGTACGCCCGGGCCTCGTCGAGCGAGGCGATCGCGTAGTAGCGCGACGTCTCGCTCCGGCCGAGCCCGGCGAGCTGGGGAAACACGAACCACATCCAGTGGCCTGTCTTGCGTCCTGCTCCGAGCTCCGCGACGACGTCGTCGTACACCGGCCCCTGGGCCCTGACGAAGCGTTCGAGATCGAGGGCCACGGCCACTCAGCTCCGGAGATAGGACCGAACGACGACGCCGGACGGAAACTCGCGAACGCCGTTCGGCCGGAGGCGCATCGGGCGGTCGAGGGGCGGGAAGAACGGGGTGCCGCCACCGAGCAGGACCGGGTGGACGACCATTCGGAACTCGTCCACGAGATCCTTTCGGATGAACGCCGCCGCGAGGGTCGGCCCGGCGACCTCCAGGTCGCCGTCATGCTCGCGCCGGATGCGCTCGAGCTCCTCGCCGACGTCGCCGACGGCGAGACGGCTGTTCCAGCGGACATCGCGCAGTGTCCGCGAGAAGACGACCTTCGGCTTCGCGTTCCAGATCCGGGCGAACTGGAGCATGACCGGCGTCGTCGTCGGGTCGGACGTTGCATTGGGCCAGGAGGCGGCCATCAGCTCGTAGACACGGCGGCCATAGATGAACGCGGCCTCGTCCCGGAGCTCGTCGTTGAACCAGGCGTGCAGCTCGTCGTCGATCAGCCCCCAGTCCACGGAGCCGTCGGGATCACTGACGAACCCGTCGAGCGAGACGTTCATCCTGTAGATGAGCCTGCCCATCGCCTCCTGCCTGGCCTCCACGTGCGCCAGACGGGGGATATCCCCGCCGCCAGGCAGAGCCTACGATGTCGGCTCCGCACCCGAGGGCGTCGTGGGTACGCAGGTCCGCCTCGTGTCGATTCCGTCGACGGACGTCGAGTTCGGGGAGCACGCCCGGGCGGTGCTCGAGACGCTCGAGGGCCGCCGCGACGAGGTCGCGCGAGCCGAGCTGGAACGACAGCTGCGCCGCCGATATCCGGGCGCGGAGGTTCGACGCCGCGACGACCTGGCCTCGTTCGGGCCGACGGATGACGTCGTGTGGTATGCGATCAACCGGGAGCACTCCGGGCCGATCCACGCGTCGGTCGAGATCCCCGCGCCACGGGAGCTCGTCTTCGACGTCTATCTCGATCGGTATCCGGCGTGGCAGACGGCGGTCGAGGTCCGGCCGACCGATCCGATCCCGGGCGCCCTCGCCGCGTACGCCGCGACCTACGAGATCTTCGGGCGCCGCTTCGACGGTCGGTTCGATGTCGTCGAGGTGGACCGCCCGCGGCTGATCCGGGTCGAGGCCCTCGGGGCGAGCGGGATCGCCGCCTGGTACCTCACTTCGTTCCGGGAGGCGGGCGCGGGCACCCTCGTCCACGTCGTGGGCGACTACGAGCTGCCCTCACGGCTCCTGCCCGAGGTCCAGCGCTTCATCGTCGAACGCGTGATCGCCCGCGACATCGCGCGGGCTCACGAGTCGCTGGTCGATCTCGTAGACCGCGAGACGTACGAGGCGAACGCTCGCGACCCGTCGGGCCGGACATCCCGCCCGGCATAGCCGAAGCAGCTACGCGCGATCGCCCGCCTCGCGAGCGCGGTCGTCGTTCGCGGCCTCCTCCTCGCGATGGCCGTCGGGCGGCGGCGTCCAGCCGGACTTCGTGTCGGCGGCATCCGCCCCGGATCGGCTGGCAACGGCCGAGACTCGCTCGTCGCGCTTCTCGAGCCCACCCGGGATTGTCTCGGTTGCGCGCTCGGGCTCATGGCCGATGTAGGCACCGGGATCCTCGCCGGCTGTCCGGCCGCGGGTCGAACCGTCCGCGTGCTCCTCGTCCCACGTGTCGCGTTCGGGCATCGTCATCACCTCCGCGATGAGCATCGCGGGCCGGGCGCTGTCGCGGCGCCCGCCGCGGCAAGGGCGGGCGTTACGGCGAGGCTGCAACCCGTCACGGCCGGGGCGTCAGCCGGGGTCGTTCGTCACGAGTCGACGAGGCGAACGAAGGCGTCGACGTCGATGCGCGGATGTCCGGCGGTGCCGAGGTTCACGATCCGGATCGTGTGGTGGCCGTTGGACGACCAGTGGCGGGCGTAGACGATCTGGCGGGCGTGGTAGCTCGAGGCGTGGAGGTCGATCGTCGTGCGGTACACGCCGTCGACGTAGACCGCGGCCGAGCCGCGGCCGGGGCCGCGCGATGCGACCCACGCGATCGCCGCCGCGTCGAACCCGTACGTCGCGCTCGCGCCGACCGACGTCGACGAGCGGAACGAGCCGTTCGACGCGCTCGACTTCTCGATCGTGGTCCAGTCGCCGTGATAGGTGATGAGCGCCGACGACTGCTCGCGCACCCTCGGCGTCACGGTCGGCCCGGCGTGCCAGGCCCCGGTGTTCCCGGCTCCGTCGGTGAAGCGGACGCGGTTCCGGAGGCTCGAGCCGCGCTCGACGGACTCCGTGGTCGACCCGGCGGTCGGTCCGGCCGACAACCTCGTCCACGGCCCGCCGTCGCTCGACCGCTCGAGCTCGACACGCGAGATGTCGCACCCGTCGGAGGCGGACCAGCTCGTCACGACCGGGACGGTCGACGAGCCGAGCCTGGTGCCCGCGGAGAGATGAGGATCCGGGGGCACGACCGACGGCGGCGTCGAGTCGTGGACGGTCGCGGGCAGGGCCGACTTGAGCGCGAGGATCCGGTCGTACGAGGTCTCGAGGGTCGATCGGGGAATCGCGCCGCTGGTCGCCTTCTCGACGAGGCGGTCGTAGGTGTGGGCCGTCGCCGACTCCGACCCGGTCACCAGGATCATGTCGGTGCCGGCCTTCGCCGCCTTGATCGCAAGCGAGGTCGCGGTCACCCCACGTGCGGCGGCCGTCCCGCTCAGCGAGTCGGTGATCGAGACGCCGCTGAAGCCGAGTGTGTCGCGGAGGAGACCGACGCTGATCGCGTGTGACCAGCCGGCCGCGTCGGCGGCGTCGTACGCGGTGAACGTCGCGTTCGCCAGCATGATCATGGGGATCCCGTTCGTGATCGCTCGACGGTAGGGCTCGAGGCCCGGATCGAGGACATCCTTCGACGCGTCGATCGTCACCACGCTCGTGTCCGTGTTGTGCGTCGCGCGGCCGATTCCGGGGAAATGTTTCATCGCAGGCACGTCTCCGCCCGCGACGAGGCCGTCGGCAAAGGCGGCGGACATCGATGCCGTGACCGACGCCGAGAACGACCAGGTCCGTCCCTGCTGATACATGAACGAGCTCGTGGAGGCCGGGACGTCGGCGACGGGCGCCAGGTCGTTGTCGACGCCGGCACACGCGAGGTCGATCCCGGTGCGGCGGCCCTGCGCCCGCGCCGTGGCGGCGTCGTCGAGCGCGCCCATCCGGGGCGGCGAGAGCGTCGGAGCCGCCCAGGGGAGACGCCGGACGGAGCCGCCTTCCTGGTCGGTCGCGATGAGGAGCCGCGGCTGTCCGCCGGCGACGGCGGCTCCACGGAGTGACGTCGTGAGGGCGACGAGCTGAGCGGCGGATTCGACGTTGGAGCCGAAGAGGATGACGCCGCCGATCTGGCCGGCCCGGATCCGGGCGAGGAGGCTGGCGCTCGGTGTCGTTCCCGACATCGCCACCATCAGCTTCTGGCCGACGAGCTGACCGGTCGACGGCGTGGCCGCCGAGGCCGCCCTCGGAACGGCGAGCGTGCCGACGGCGAGCGTGCCGACGGCGACGAGGCCGCCGACGCGAACGAGAATGCGCGATCGAATCTGGTCCACGGTCTCCTCGGATTGTGTGGCCAGAGGACGTTCGCCGGGGGCGATGTGTGGCTCGCGCGCGGGAGGCCATTGGCGCCGCTATCGTCCACGCTCGTGCATTCGTGGTCGAGCGCGATCGTCGAGCGTGTCGTGCCCGCCCGGCTCGGGCCCGGCTTCCGCTGGCTGCTGGCGGCGACCGTCGTCAACAACGCCGGCGACGGCGTGGTCGTCTCGGCCGGCCCGCTGCTGGTCGCGTCGCAGACGCGCGATCCCTTTCTCGTCTCGCTCGCGATCCTCATGGAGTACCTGCCGGCCCTGATCTTCGGTGTGGTCGCCGGTGCCGCGGCCGACCGGTTCGATCGCCGGCGGCAGGTCGTGATCGCGAACGTCGTCCGTGCCGTCGTGCTCGCAGTCCTCGTCGCGGCCATCGTCACGGGAAGGGTCAACATCGCCATCGTCCTCGGCGCGCTGTTCCTGCTCGGCACGGCCGAGACCTTTGCCGACTCTGCCAGCAGCACGCTCGTGCCCAACCTCGTGCCGTCGCCCGACCTCGGCGCGGCGAACGCCCGGCTGCAGGGCGGGCTGCTGCTGACCAACCAGCTGCTCATGCCGCCCATCGGGGCGTTCCTGTTCGTCCTGGGCATCTGGCTGCCGTTCGCGTTCAACGCCGTGGCGTTCGCGTTCGGTGCGATCCTCGTGTCCCGGATCGTCGTCAGCATGCGGTCCGTCCCGAAGCCCGAGAGCTGGCGGGCCGACATGGCCGAGGGGATCCGCTGGCTCGTGGCTCACCCGCCGATGCGGACGCTCGCCCTCACGATCGTCAC
>DASXWX010000178.1:0-8257 GCA_036503395.1 Candidatus Limnocylindrales bacterium | reverse complement strand
AGCGCGACACGCTGGCCGTCAAGGAGGTTCTCACCCAGGAGGAGGAGATCGCGCACGAGCGCGACCTCGTTCAGAAGTACCGCAGCCAGCGCAAGTTCTCGAAGATGCACGAGCACGAGGCGCGCCTCGACCGCCTTCGCGAGCAACGGGTCGACGCTCCACGCGCGTCGCGGCGACTCACGCTGCCGACCGCCGCCCTCCGCGGCGACGGCCCGGGGCGATCCGGCGAGATCGTCGTCCGCGCAGACGAGCTCGTCGTCGGCTATCTCCGACCCGCCGAGCCCGCCCCCGCGGCCGCTCCCGTTCAGGTCGCCCGAGCGCCGTTTCTGGCGGCACAGCGCGGGGAGCGGATCGGCATCGTGGGACCGAACGGCGCCGGCAAGACCACCCTTCTCCGAACGATCGCCGGCGAGCTGCCCCCGGTCGACGGGTCGTTGGCGTTCGGGAACGCGGTCCAGATCGGGTATTTGTCCCAGCTTCGTGGGGCCGCGATCCCCGGCGCGACCGTCCTCGATGCGTTGCTGGGCGCTCTGCCGATCACCCCGGGCGAAGCCCGCTCCTACCTCGCGCGGTTCCTGTTCCGCGGCGACGACGCCTTCAAGGAGGTCCGGCTTCTCTCCGGCGGAGAGCGGTCGCGTCTCGAGCTCGCGCTGCTCGGGATCCTGCCGTCGAACCTGCTCCTGCTCGACGAGCCCACGAACCACCTCGACATCCCGGCCCGGGAGGCGATCGAGGCGTTCCTGCGCGAGACGCCCGCGACGGTGCTCGTCGTGTCGCACGATCGACGCCTCCTCGAGACGCTCGCGGACCGGCTATGGGTCGTCGACGACGGCCTCGCGGTGCCCTTCGACGGTGGCTACCGCGCCTGGCGCGCGGCGGTGGGCGACGGCTGGACGACGGTGACTGCGGCCGAGCGGGAGTCCGTGCGGCTGCGAACGCCGGTCGGTCGCCGTGAGGTCGTGCCTCGCTCGAACCCCAGGCCCGTGCCGGTCCCGACACCGCGGGCTGCGGCGCGGTCGCGGACGAAGCTGCCGAAGCTGTCGAAGGACGCCTACCGTCGCCGATCGGCCGCCGTCGAGGCCGAGCTGACCCGCCTCGGTGTCCGGAAGTCGCAGCTCGAGCTCGCGATCGGGACGCCCGCCGTCACGTCGAACTTCGTCGAGCTGCGGCGGGTGACGTCCGAGCTCGCGGACGTCGAACGGGCGCTGGCCGAGGCCGAGGACGCCTGGCTCGAGCTCCAGGAAGCGGCGCCATGACGGTCCGGATCGGCCTGACCGGTCCGATCGGCTGCGGCAAGTCGACCGTGGCCCGCTGGCTGGCCGAGGAGGGCGCCGTCGTCATCGACGCGGACGCGATCGCCCGCGCCGTCGTGGAGCCCGGCCAGCCCGCCTTCGACGCCGTCGTCGCCCGGTTCGGGCCGTCGATCGTGGCCGTCGGCGGGTCGCTCGACCGGGCGGCCCTGGGACGGATCGTCTTCGGCGACCCCGCCGGCCTTCGCGACCTGGAGACGATCGTCCACCCGGCCGTTCGTCCGCGCATCGTCGAGGCCGTCGCGGCCGCCGAGGCCGCGGGTGCACGTGCGGTCGTGATCGAGGCGATCAAGCTCGTCGAGGCCGGCTATGCCCGGGAGTGCCACGAGGTCTGGCTCGTGGAGTGCCCGAGCGCGGTGGCGGCGGAGCGCCTCGTCGGCCGGGGCATGGATGCCGTCGATGCCCGTCAGCGCATCGACGCGCAGGGCGACGGCCTCGCGGACCGGCTGGCATCAGCCCTCGTCGGGGTCCCGTACCGAAGGATCGACACGGGCGGTTCTCAGGCCGCGACGCGCGCCGCCGTCGTGACGGCGTTCCGCGAGGCGCTCGGCGCGCATTGACACCGCTCCGGGACCGTGCCCGGACTCCTTTCTGTGGAGCGCCGGACCGACAGGCTATCCACACCTGACCCGATCGGCGGCACCGTTCGAGCCACGGGACGACACCCGTCCCGCGGCCTGCCATGCGATCGGACCGAACCGTGCGCCTCCCGCTCCACCGCCGCCCCAGCACTACCTCGAGCATCGCGTCACGTCGCCGTAGCCGCGGCCAGGCGCTGGTCGAGCTGGCGTTGATCACGCCGGTCGCGGTCGTGCTCCTCGCGACGGCGGTCGATCTCGGCCGCCTCTTCTACTCGCGCATTGCGATCGTCAACGCGGCCCGCGAAGGCGCGTTCGAGGCGTCGATCCACCCGACGTCGTATCTCGCCGGGCAGCCATGCGACAAGACGGCGAACCGGGTGGTGTGCCGCGCGATCAACGAGACGGCAGGCTCGTTCGTCACGGTCAGTCCGAGCGACATCGCCATGGCCTGCTCGCCAGACTGCGGCAACACCCTGGGCAACACCGTCTCGGTCACCGTGACCGGGCACTTCACGCTGCTGACGCCGGTGCTCGCGGTCTTCACGGGCGGCACGAACGTGACATTCAGCGAGAGCGTCACGATGCGGCTCGCGGTCTCACCGACCGCGGTCGTCCCGACGCCGACGCCGACCGCGACACCCTCGCCGTCGCCGACACCCACGGCGACCCCAACGCCGACGCTCGACCCCTCCGCCACGCCGACGCCCACCCCGGACCCCGCGGCGACGCCGACGCCCGCTCCGACGCCCAGCCCCACCCCGAACTGCCCCGTTCCGGTCGCCGCGTTCAGCGTGACGCCGACGACCGGCTCGCACTACCAGAACAGGAACTTCCCGGGCACGACGTTCGAGTTCACGGACGCCTCGACGAACACCAACCTGCCGGGCTGCCAGACCGTCTGGTCGTGGAACTTCGGCGACGGGCCCGGCGTGTCGTCGGATCAGAACCCGACGTACGTCTACGGCGCGAAGAACAGCGACCCGGGGTTCCTCGTCCAGCTCGTCGTCTCGAACCTCGGCGGCAGCAGCACCGCCACCTTCCGGCTCCGGGTCAGCTGATGAACACAAAGATGGCGGTCCGCGACCGGTCGGGGCAGGCGACCGTCGAATTCGCCCTCTCAGTGATCGTCTTCGTGACGATGCTCTGCGGCGTCTTCGATCTCGGTCGGGGCGTCTACGAGAACAACGCGCTGTCGGAGGCGGCCCGCGAGCTCGCCCGAACCACGAGCGTCCACCCGGGCAGTCCGCTCGGGACGAGCAGCCAGACGACCGACACGCTGGCGACACAGCGCGCGCTCGTCATGGGCATGGGGACCCCGACCTACAGCTGCGTCGACATCGACGGCTCGTCGGTTTCCGGGACGTGCAAGCCCGGCTACTGGGTCAAGGTCCGCGTCAGTGCCACCTACTCCCCGGTCACCCCGCTGCTCGGGCTGGCCGGACCGTTCACGTTCAGCGCGTCGAGCAGCGTCCAGATCTCGAACGACCTCGAGTTCCCGTAGGAGCGGAGATGACCATCACCCACCGCCGCCGCGAAGGCGGCCAGATCCTCGTCCTCTTCACGCTCGCGGCCGTCGCGGTGATCGCGATGACCGGCCTCGTCCTCGATGGTGGGTCGACGTTCGCCCAGCGCCGCGACCAGCAGAACGCCACCGACGCCGCGGCGCTGGCGGCCGCGAACACCTACCTCCTCACGACCTCCGAGATCGACGCGACCGCGGCAGCGGACTCGACGGCCGCGGCGAACGGTTTCACGGACGGCACTGACGGCACGAGCATCAGCGTCGCGTACGACTACTCGAGCGGGGTGATGGTCACGGTCGGGATCAGCGCGTTGCACCCGAATGCGTTCACACCCGTGGTCGGCATCGACGCCTGGACGGTTTCGACGACCTCGACGGCGCAGGCCGGGTTCCCCGACATGGCCTACCAGGCGACGCCGTTCATGGGCAGCATCCACGTCTTCGACAACAACGGCGATCCCCTGCCGCAGTACTCGGATCCGGACAATCCATTCGCCTTCAACGACAGCAACGGCGACGTCCCGGAGGACGTGAACGACATCGCCTGGACGAACTACGGGACCGGCAACCTCGACACGACGACCGTAGACAACATGATCAAGGGCACACAGGTCGTCAACGTCACCCTCGACTACGGCGACTACATCGGCCAGCACAACAACGGCAACCACACCACGCTCTACACCGACGTGCAGAACTACATGGTCGGCGACGTCGTCCCGGTCCCGATCGTCGACGACAACGGCAACTTCCAGGGCTGGGCGACATTCCACATCACCGGTGCCGACGACGGCAGCGTCAAGCACCTCTACGGCTACTACGAGAAGGGCTTCACCGGCGCCGACGTCGCGCTCTCCACCTGCGCCTTCGGAGCCTGCCCGCGGTACCTCGGGACGTATGTGCTGAAGCTCATCAACTAGCGGGGCGGCGGCCGAGCTCGACTCGCGGCGATCGGGCGAGACCGCATCGCCCATGCCGGGCTTGTCGCGGTCGATTCCACCGGGAGTGCAGGAATAGCGGGTACCGAGGCGGTAAGGCTCTGCGAGGGTGCCCGTTCGAGCGTGGCGCGTGCGAGACGGGCCTGGCGGCCGTCGGCGGCCGGCACCGCGCTACGGCTTGACCGCCTCCTCGGGCCGCTGCAGCGCGTTCGAGTGCCTCGTCGATCGCCCGACCGCGCGAGCTCGTAGTCCTCGGCCGAGCCGTTGAGGCAGCGCTCAGCTCGATGGCGCGGGCGTCGGTGACGGAGCGGGCGTGGGCGGAGCGCTCGGGGCCGGCGGCGCGGTCGATCCGACCGTCTGACGACCGACGGCGATCGGCTGCGGGATCGGCAGGCCGTAGCGGGAGATGATCAGGTTGGTCGTCTCACCGAGGCGGGTGGCGTCGGCCACCCGGGTGTCCTCGGACGGCCGGAGCGCGAGCGTGAACGTGACGGCCGCGGTGGCCTGGAGATGGAGGATCTCCTCGGCCTGCGCGAGCGGCAGCCGGACGATGTAGTAGTCCTCCTCCCGGGCGAGGATCTCCACGTCCTGGTAGACGATCTTCGTCGTCTTGTCGCTGACGTACCGGCCCGTCGTCTCGAGCGACGGGGGCACGGTGACCGAGGCCGTGAGGAAGATGTCGACGGTCATGCCGGGCTTGAGCAGCCCGCCGACCGCGAGGTCCGGTGCGACGGTGATCGCGACGGCACGCCAGAAGGGCGAATCGGGCGAGACCGTCTCCTCGGGCTTGAGCACCGAGAACTGGCCGCCCTCGCTGGTCGAGGCGAGCAGGTTCGCCGTGACCGGCTGGCCGGCGAGGATCGTCACGGCCGGAACCCGATTGACGACCTGGTTCACGTCGCCAAAGGTGCTCGTGTCGGCGATGTCCAGCGGGACCTCCTTGAGCGTCACCGCGTCGGCCGTGATCGTCTCGCGGGCCGAGATCGTCCGGGCCGCGACGACGACGTTGACCCGCTGCGCAGGCCCCGCGGCAGCCTGCTGCTGGGCCTGGTTGATGAGGTAGAAGGCCGCCGCGCCCGCCGCGAGCGCGAGGACGAACCCGAGGATGATCACGTACCGCCCGCGGCGGCTGTTGTCCTTGTACTCGAGCTCCATCGAACTCCCTGTGTCTGGCGGCAGCCGCGCCATCGGCGGGCAGTCGTGCGCGCACGTGGACGACCTGGGTCCGGGGCCGAGTGTCGACGCGACGTCCTCCCGCAGGTATGGCTCCATCGTCCTGTGGTGGGCCGACGGTCGGCGGGTGGAGCGCGACTGCGGCGACGGCAGCCGGCATTCCTGACGATCCCTGGCCGGGCCCGACCTACACTTTCGCCGTGCCCGACTTCAAGCTCGTCGCCCCGTTCCAGCCGACCGGCGATCAGCCGCAGGCAATCGATCGGCTCGCGGCCGGCCTGGAGAAGGGGATGCGTCACCAGACGCTCCTCGGCGTGACCGGCTCCGGCAAGACGTGGACGCTGGCGAACGTCATCGCCCGCCACAATCGGCCGACGCTGGTCCTCGCCCACAACAAGACGCTCGCGGCCCAGCTCTACAGCGAGTTCCGCGAGTTCTTCCCGGACAACGCGGTCGAGTACTTCGTCAGCTACTTCGACTACTACCAGCCCGAGGCGTACCTGCCGCGGTCCGACACGTACATCGAGAAGGATTCGAGCCGGAACGACGAGATCGACCGACTCCGCCACGCGGCGACCCACGCCCTGTTCGAGCGGCGCGACGTGATCATCGTCGCCAGCGTCAGCTGCATCTACGGCCTCGGTGCCCCTGTCGACTACGGCGCGACCGTCCTCAAGCTCCGCGTCGGCGGGCAGTACCGGCGCGACGCGGTACTCCGGACGCTTGTCGACCTCCAGTACCAGCGCAACGACCAGGCCCTGACGCGTGCCCGCTTCCGCGTCCGCGGCGACACCCTCGAGCTCCAGCCGGCCTCGGAGGAGACGCTCATCAGGGTCGAGTTCTTCGGCGATGAGGTCGAGCGGATCACCGAGCTCGATCCGCTGACCGGCGAGCTTCTCGCCGAGCGCAAGGAGGCGAACGTCTACCCGGCGACGCACTTCGTGACGCCGCGGGACAAGCTCCAGGCCGCGATCGTCGACATCGAGGCCGAGATGGAGGAGCGGGTCGGACAGCTCGAGGCAGAGGGGCGGGCGCTCGAGGCGGCCCGCCTCCGGCAGCGGACGACGTTCGACCTCGAGATGCTGCGCGAGCTCGGGTTCTGCACCGGCGTCGAGAACTACAGCCGCCACCTCGCCCGCCGGGCGGCCGGTTCGAGGCCATGGACGTTGCTCGACTACTTCCCGCCGGACTGGCTTCTCGTCGTGGACGAGTCGCACATGACGATCCCCCAGGTCGTCGGCATGTACAAGAACGACCGGACGCGAAAGGAGATCCTCGTCGACTTCGGGTTCCGGCTGCCGTCCGCCCTCGACAACCGGCCGCTGACGTTCGAGGAGTTCGAGGCGACGGTCAGCCAGGCGGTGTATATGTCGGCGACGCCCGGGCCGTACGAGCTCGAGAAGAGCCAGCAGATCGCCGAGCAGCTCATTCGCCCGACCGGGATCGTCGACCCCGAGATCGTCGTCCGGCCGACGGAGGGCCAGATCGACGACCTGCTCGAGGAGATCAAGGGCCGGGTCGATCGTGGCGAGCGGGCGATCGTCACCACGCTTACCAAGAAGATGGCCGAGGACCTCGCCGACTACCTCAAGGAGCTCGGCGTCAAGGTCCAGTACCTCCACAGCGAGGTCGACACGCTCGAGCGGGTCGCAATCCTGCGCGATCTCCGGCTGGGCGTCTACGACGTGATCGTCGGGATCAACCTCCTCCGCGAGGGCATCGACCTGCCCGAGGTGACCCTCGTCGCGATCCTCGACGCCGACAAGGAGGGCTTCCTGCGGAGCGCCTGGTCGCTCATCCAGATGATCGGGCGGGCGGCGCGGAACACCGGCGGCGAGGTCGTGATGTACGCCGACACCGTCACGGAATCGATGCAGGCCGCGATCGACGAGACGAACCGCAGGCGGGCGGTCCAGGAGAAGTACAACCGCGAGCACGGGATCGAGCCGCGGACGATCGTCAAGGAGATCCGCGATCTCAACGACCGGCTCCGGTCCGTTGCCGAGACGACCGTCGTCTATACCTCGGAGCGGGCCGCGCTCGCCGACCGGGCTCTCTCGATGCAGAACCAGGTCGCGGTCGAGAAGCTGCTGTCCCAGATGGAGGCCGAGATGCGCTCGGCGGCGAAGCAGCTCGAGTTCGAGCGCGCGGCGGCGCTCCGTGACGAGCTCCAGCAGATCCGCCTGCGGGTCCTCGAGCAGGATCAGTCGGTGATCGTCGGTCGGGCCGCCGAGCGGGCCGCGGCCGAGACGAAGGGTCGCGGCGGAGGACTCGGCGCGGCGGCCGACCGTCGTCGGGCGAGCCGCGCGGCCGCCGAACGCGCCGAGGCGCCGGCCTTCGAGGTCACGTCGGTCACCGTCCTGCCTGCCGATGACGAGCCGGACGAGACCCTCGACGGTCAGCCGTCGGGCGACGACGAGGCGGCCGCGTTCGCGGGGGTGACGGCCTCGGACTGGCTGCCGGGGATTCGCGACGAGCACGACGACGACCCGGGCTGGCAGGCCCGCTGGCTCGACCGCCCGACATGGGATCGCACGGTCACCCCGAACGTGCGGCGCCGCCAGGGAGGTCGCCCGCCGCGACGCCGCCGCGGCTACTGACCGGAGCCGAGAGCCGCGCGGTGCGGGGATGCACCCGGATTCTCTGCTTGTAAGGTCCCTGCTGCCGTCGGAACTGCACCCGACACTATCCGTGCGCCCGGGATCGATCGATGATCGGGCCGATGGTCCCGTT
>DASXWX010000177.1:0-2691 GCA_036503395.1 Candidatus Limnocylindrales bacterium | reverse complement strand
GTTCGCCTCCTCGAACTCGAGGCGGTCCACGAGCTCCGTCGGCAGCAGGTCGACGTCGCCCGGCTGGTCGATCCGCACCTTGCGGAGCATCTGGCGGACGATGATCTCGATGTGCTTGTCGTTGATCGTGACGCCCTGGCTTCGGTAGACCTTCTGGACCTCCTTGACCAGGTAGCGCTGGACGGCGTCCTTGCCCCGGGTCTCGAGGTACTCCTGCGGGTTGATCGGGCCGTCGGTGATCGCGTCGCCGGCGCGGATCTCCTGGCCGTTCTCGACCAGCAGCTTCGCGTTGTGGGGGATGACGTACTCGCGTTCGACGACGTCCTCGGCCCGGACGACGATCTCCTTGCCGTCCCGGACGAGGAAGCCCTTGACCGGCGCGCTGACGTCGCCGGCGTCGGACTTGGCGATGACCTGGTTGGCCTCGACGAGATCGCCCGCTGCGGCCAGCAGCTCCGCGCCGTCGGGCAGCGCCAGGGGCGTGTCGAACTGCTCGCGGCTGACGACCTTGACCTTCGTCCCGGTGTCGCTGCGCACGATCTCGACGACGCCGTCGATGTGGCTGATCTCGGCCTTGCCCTTCGGGATCCGGGCCTCGAACAGCTCCTCGACGCGGGGCAGGCCGGCGGTGATGTCGAGCCCGGCGACGCCACCGGTGTGGAACGTCCGCATCGTCAGCTGCGTGCCGGGCTCGCCGATCGACTGGGCGGCGATGATCCCGACCGCCTCGCCGATCCCGACGAGGTCGCCCGTCGCGAGATTCCGGCCGTAGCAGAACCGGCACACGCCGTGGCGTGACTCGCAGGTGAGCGGCGAGCGAACGAGGACCTCGTCGATCCCGGCCTCGTCGATCGACCGGGCCGTCTCCTCGGTGATCTCCTGGTTGCGGTCGACGAGAACGGGGGCTTCCTCGCCCTTCTTCGTCTTGACCCGCGGATCCGCGAGCGGCGCCGCCGCGAGCCGACCGACGAGACGTCGCTGGTAGGCCAGCGGCTCCTCGGCCGATTCGGCCCGGATGATCCAGCTCCCCTCGAGCGTGCCGCAGTCGTCTTCGCGGGTGATCACGTCCTGCGCGACGTCGACGAGCCGTCGGGTCAGGTAGCCCGAGTCCGCCGTCCGAAGCGCCGTATCGGCGAGGCCCTTGCGGGCGCCGTGAGTCGAGATGAAGTACTCGAGGACCGACATCCCCTCCCGGAAGTTGCTCCGGACCGGGACGTCGATGATCCGGCCCGACGGATCGGCCATGAGGCCGCGCATCGCGCCGAGCTGGCCGATGTTGCCCTTGTTCCCGCGGGCGCCCGAGTCAGTCATCATCCGGACCGGGTTGTCGTCGCGGAGGTACTCCATCATCGTGTCGGAGACCTCCTTCGTGACCCGCTGCCAGAGCTCGACGACCTGCTCATAGCGCTCGTCCTCGGTGATGAGGCCGCGCTGGAACTGGCGGTCGACCTCGGCGACGGCCTGGTCGGCGGACTCGAGGCGGTTTGGCTTGTCGGTCGGGGTGACGATGTCCCAGAGACCGATCGTCACGCCGCCGCGCGTGGCGTAGTCGAACCCGACGGACTTGATGCCGTCGACGAGGTGGGCGGTCCCGTTCGGGCCGAGGCGGCGGTAGCACTCGTCAACGAGCGTCTTGAGCTGTGAGCGGGTCATGACGTCGTCGCGGTAGCGCATCTCGTCGGGGACGATCCCGTTGAAGATGATCTTGCCGACGGTCGTCCGTCGCCGCTCGGTCACGAGCGCGCCGGCCTCGTCGCTCCACGTCCGGACCTCGGCCTCGACGGCGTCGTGGAGGCCGACCGTGCGGAGCTGGTACGCGAGGATCGCCTCGGACTCGTCGGCGAAGATCCGCGGCCTCGGGGCCTTGCCCTTCGGCGCGGGCGGCGGGTCCATCGTCAGGTAGTAGCAGCCGAGGACCATGTCCTGGGTCGGCGCCACGACGGGGCTGCCATCCGCCGGCGAGAGAAGGTTCGCGGTCGAGAGCATCATCGACCGGGCCTCCTCCTGGGCGGCCGTCGAGAGCGGCACGTGGACCGCCATCTGGTCGCCGTCGAAGTCGGCGTTGAAGGCCGTGCAGACGAGCGGGTGAATCTGGATCGCCGAGCCCTCGACGAGCACCGGCATGAACGCCTGGATGCCGAGACGGTGGAGGGTCGGGGCGCGGTTGAGCAGCACCGGGTGGTCCTGGATGACCTCCTCGAGGACGTCCCAGACCTCGGGCCGCACCCGCTCCACGATCCGCTTGGCGCTCTTGATGTTGTGGGCGAAGCCCTTCTCGACGAGCTGGCGCATGACGAACGGCTTGAACAGCTCGAGCGCCATCTTCTTGGGCAGCCCGCACTGGTGGAGCCGCAGCTCGGGGCCGACGACGATCACCGAGCGGCCCGAGTAGTCCACGCGCTTGCCGAGCAGGTTCTGGCGGAACCGGCCCTGCTTGCCCTTGAGCATGTCGGACAGGCTCTTGAGGCGGTGGTTGCCGGTGCCGGCGATCGCCCGGCCGCGACGGCCGTTGTCGATCAGCGCGTCGCATGCCTCCTGGAGCATCCGCTTCTCGTTGCGGATGATGATCTCGGGCGCGCCGAGCTCGAGGAGCCGCTTGAGCCGGTTGTTCCGGTTGATGACGCGGCGGTACAGGTCGTTGAGGTCGGAGGTCGCGAAGCGGCCGCCATCGAGCTGGACCATCGGCCGCAG
>DASXWX010000176.1:0-1831 GCA_036503395.1 Candidatus Limnocylindrales bacterium | reverse complement strand
GGGGCGGGCGCGTCGCTGGCGATGGCCTGCGACCTTCGGATCGCCGCGGAGGGTGCGTCGTTCGTGCTCGCCTTCGGCCGCGTGGGGCTCGTCCCGGACAGCGGCGCGACCTGGTTCCTGCAGCGGCTGGTTGGTCCGGCGCGTGCGGCGGAGCTCGCGTTCGTGGGTGATCCGGTGGACGCGCGCGAGGCCGAACGGATCGGGCTCGTGAACCGCGTCGTTCCCGACGAACGCCTCATGCCTGAAACGCGTGGGCTCGCCGAGCGTCTTGCGGTGGCCGCGCCGCGTGCGCTTGCCTACACGAAGCGGGCGCTCAACCGGTCGGCCGAGACGGGCCTCGTCGAGGCGCTCGACCATGAGGCGGCCCTCCAGGGTCTCGCCGGCCGGACGGCCGACCATGCCGAAGGAGTCCGCGCATTCGCCGAGAAGCGCCAGCCCCGGTTCCGGGGGGAGTAGCGAGCGTCGGGGTGACCCGGCGCGTCGTGTCGCTCGCCCGGCGTCGGGCCGGGCCCGTTGCGCTCGACTCCGTCGTGGCGATCGCCTTCATCGCGGTGTCCGTGGCGATGGTCCGCGACTGGGAGATCCCGAAGCCCGGCGGTGTTCCGTTCGTGCCGGTCTACCTCGCTGCGATCGCGGCCGGTCTCGTGGCCGTCCGCGTCGTCACCGGCGCGGCGCCACCGGTGGCCGTGCTCGTGGTCGCCGTCGTCGCGGGCATGGTCCTGACCGATCTCACGCTCGTGCCGACCCAGGCGTTCCGTGACCTCGGCATCTATTTCAAGGCAGGACAGCACTTCGTCGCCGGCAGGGCGGTCTACCAGACTGGCCTGACGACGTCGGTCCCGGTCGATCGGACGGATTACCCCTACCTCTACCCGCCGTTCACGCTGCCGTTCGTCGGCCTGGTCTCGGCCGTGCCGCTGCCGATCGTGGAGGCCGTCGTCACCGTCGTCGGGGTCGCGGCCCTCTTCGTGGCGTTCCGGCTCATCGGGATCCGGCCCCGCTGGTGGGTGCCGCTGCTGCTCTGGCCGCCCGTGTTCCAGGGCCTGTACGTGGGGAACGTGGTCGTCTTCACGACGCTCCTCTTCGCCGCGGGGCCGTGGTTCGGCGCGGGGCTCGTTCTCGCCGCCGCCTTCAAGGCATACAGCGGCCTCGCGGCTCTCTGGCTGGTGCGCGAGCGCCGGTGGCACCAGTTGGCGCTCGGGATCGCCGCCCTCGTCGTCGTCTCGATCGTCACGCTGCCGCTCGTCGGGATCGACCAGTGGCGGGCGTGGATCGCGGCGCTCGACGCGTTCCGACGGTCACAGGCGGTCCTGCCCGAGTACCTCTACGGCGGTGCCCTGCCCCGCTACCTGCCGTGGGTCGTCTCGAGCGCGCTGGCCGTCCTGGCGGTCGCGGCTGCGGCCTTCGCCCGTCGCACGGAGGGCCTTGCGCGATTCGGCGTCGCCACCGTGGTCGCCTCGCCCTCGCTCTACGGCCACGGCTTC
Source organism: Candidatus Limnocylindrales bacterium (assembly GCA_036503395.1). GTDB lineage: Bacteria > Chloroflexota > Limnocylindria > Limnocylindrales > CSP1-4 > DASSHA01. Next base: position 347 of record DASXWX010000176.1, on the reverse strand, counting down.
ATCCTGGCCCTGCCGGCAATCACGACGCTCCGGCTCCGCTGGGCGTGGCTCGCGCTCGGGCTGACCACGATCTCGCCGGGCGGCGCGAACACCTGGGCGGCGATTGTCCTCGTTGCCCTCAGCTGGGTTCTCCTCGTGCTCCGGCGGCCATCGGTCTCGTTGCCGAGCGAGGGCATGACCGACCAGGGTCGCGGCGGCGAGATTGCCTCGTACGACCTCCTGGGGGGCGCCGCCCGGCCATGGCCCGCCGCTCCGTCCGACGAGCCGGGCTGGATCGGCCGCGGATGGCGCGCCCGCCGGGTTGACGAGCCGAACCCGAGCGCCTAGGGTGGCCTCCTAACGATCGT
>DASXWX010000175.1:0-4401 GCA_036503395.1 Candidatus Limnocylindrales bacterium | reverse complement strand
CGGCAGGACGTAGCCGCTGAATAGGGTCTAGGCGATCTCGGACGTGGCGGCCGCCGCGCCCGCGCCGACCGCCGGCCAGTCGGTGCCACCGACGGTGAGGGCGATGAGGATGGCGAGGACGATCGCGGCCACGGCGGCCGGCACGGCCTGCGTCTGGAAGACGAGCCGGGTCGGGGCGGCCTTCGTCTGGGTCAGCATGATCGCGAACAGGATCAGGACGCTGATCGCGCCGATGTAGACGAGGACCTGGGCTGCGGCGACGAGCGGGGCACCGGCGAGGACGTAGATCCCGGCCAGGGCCCCGAACGAGGCCATCATCGCCAGGCCGCAGCGGATGATGTCGCGCAGCGTGACGACGAGCAGCCCGGCGCCGAGCATCGTCGCGGCGAGGACGACGAACAGGACGTCCGCCCACGCGACGTTCAGGATCGGGACCGTGTCGGGGATCGCCACGCGCCTCCGCTCGCCTCCTCGTCTTCGTTTCGGCGACGTCCGTGATCGGGCGTCGCAGCCAGGGTCGTTCCGAGGCTACCCGTGCCCGCCGCCGGCCGTCCGGTCGTGCCCGTTGCCGCCGTGGCCGTTGCCGTTGCCGACGAGCGCGGCCGGCAGGACCGGCAGGAGTCGGCCGGCGTCGACGCGGCGACCCGACTCGATCACCCGCTGGGCCCAGTCCCGCTCGCGCCGGACGTAGCTCATCTCGGTCTCGCGCTCGACGGCCGAGTAGGCCATCAGGTCGATCATCGGCTCCTCGCGGCTCGAGTGCGACAGCTCGAACTCGGTACCGTCGCGGAGCGCGTCGTAGGGGCAGGCGTCGACGCAGATGCCGCACAGGATGCAGCGGCTCTCGTCGACCTCGTACTTCGTGAGGATCCGCGGCTTCGGCATGAGCGCGCCGGTCGGGCAGGTTTCGGCGCAGCGGCCGCACGACACGCACGGGGTGTCGTTGAGGCTCATGTCGAGCGGCGTCGTCACGAGGGTGTCGAAGCCGATTCGCATGAAGTCGTAGCAGGCGGCGCCGACGACCTCGGCGCAGACGTTCGCGCAGCGGCCGCAGTCGATGCAGCGTGACGGCTCGCGGAGGATGAAGGCGTGGCTGTCGTCGCGGATGTAGTCGTGGTTCGTACCGGTGAAGCGGTTCTCGGTGACGCTTCGGTAGCCGGCGCCCTGGCGGTACTGCGGCTCGAGCGTCTTCAGCGTCGTCCCGTACTCGATCCCGAGGCGACGCAGATCGCAGAACCCGATCGCCTCGCACGTGCACTGGAGACAGCGGGTGCTCTCGGCGACCGCCTCCTCGCGGCTGTACGGGATCTCGTACTCGACGTAGCTCTGATTTCGGAGATCCGCCTCCATCGACTTGAGCCGGTAGCGCGGCTCCTTGACCTCGGCCGTGAACGGCACGATCGAGAGGAACTCGGGTTGCGGCTCGGCGAGCTGCTGGCGCGTCCGGACCGCGTCGAGGTCGAGCCCCTTGAGGTAGGCGTCGACGGCGTACGCGCTCCGGCGACCCTCGGCGATCGCCTGGACGACGGTCGCCGCCCCGATCCGGACGTCGCCGGTCCCGAAGACGCCCGGTCGACCGGTCTCGAACGTGACCGCGTCGGCCTTGAGGCGGCGGTTCTTCGTGGGTGAGACGCCGGCGTTGCCGGGCGTGCCGACCCAGTCGAGCTCGGGGCCCTGGCCGATCGCGAGCAGGACGCGGTCGCACTCGATCGTGAACTCGGTCCCGGGTGCCGGCTCCGGCCGGCGTCGCCCCGAGGCGTCCGGCTCGCCCGGCCGCATCCGGATGAACTCCACGCCCGTCACGCGGTTGTCGTCGTCCGTGAGCACGCGGACCGGTCCGGCCTGGAAGATCGCTGTCGCGCCCTCTTCGATCGCCTCGTGGACCTCGTTCGCCGCCGGCATGTCCTTCATGTCGCGCCGGTAGACGAGCGTGACCTCCTTCGCGCCCTGCCGGATCGAGGTCCGGGTGCAGTCCATCGAGGTGAAGCCGCCGCCGATGACCACGACCCGGCTGTCGCGATGGCCCGGGACCTCGAGCCCGAGCGTCGCCGTCCGGAGATACTCGAGGCCGTCGAAGACGTTCTCGGCGTCCTCACCCGGCACGCCGAGCTTGTTCGTGGCGTAGCAGCCGATCGCGACCAGGACGCCGTCGAAGCCCTGGTTCCGGAGGTCGTCGAGGGTGAACGTCCGGCCCAGCTCGGCATCGCAGACGATCCTGCCGCCGAGCCGCGTCACCGACTCGTACTCCGCCTCGAGGACCTCGACCTTCGGGAGCCGGTACTGCGGGATGCCATAACGGAGCATGCCGCCGGGCGCGGGGTCACGCTCGAAGACCGTGACGTCGTGGCCGGCGATGAGCAGGTAGTAGGCGGCCGCCATCCCGGCTGGTCCGGACCCGACGACAGCCACGCGCCGGCCGGTCTTCGCTTGGACCTCGAACGGCACGGGCGGGTCGAGGCCGTCGTTCAGCTGGGCCCGGAGGACCTGGTCGCCCGCGTAGCGGTGCGTGTCGCGGATCGCGATGGCCTCGTCGACCTCGTCGCGGCGGCAGTGCTCCTCGCAGGGCGCCGGGCAGACGCGCCCGAGGACCGACGGGAAGGGGATCGTCCGCTTGAAGATCCGGGCCGACTCACGGAAGTTGCCCTCGGCGTTCGCCTTGAGGAAGCCCGGGATGTCGATGTGGCTCGGGCACTTGTTCTGGAAGGGCGGCAGGCAGTAGGCGTTGTGATCGCTGAAGATCAGCTCGAGGTTCGTCCGGCGGAGGCGGCGGACCTCCTCGGTCTGGGTCCGGACCGTCATGCCGTTCTCGGCGGTCCGCGAGCAGCTGATCGGGGGATGCTCCTCGCCCTCGACCTCGACCACGCACATCCGGCAGGCCCCGAACCCGGGCAGCTTCGGCTCGTAGCAGAGCGTCGGGATCTCGATCCCGTTGTCGCGGCAGACCTCGAGGATCGTCTGGCCCTCGGCGCCCTCGACGACGCGTCCGTCGACCTCGATCCGGATCGGTGGCGTCGAGCCCGGCCGCTGCGGCGCGGGCGTCGTCAGCAGCCGTTCGGCGAGCGAATCGTCGAGCGGCGCGAGCGTCGTCAGCTCGGCTGGGTCGTCCGGTCGGTTGTCGGGGCGCGCGATCAGGTCGGTCATCGTCGATCAGTGGGCGGGTGGAGGGGTAGCCAGCGCGATCGGGTGGCAGACGCCGGCGGGGCAGGTGCCGCGGAGCAGATGCTCGTCGAGCTCCTCCCGGAAGTATCGCATCCCCGTCGTCATCGGCAGGGTCGCGAGCCGCTCGTGGTCGCAGAGCCCGCTCTCGACGACGTCGTGGGCGAGGTCGGCCAGGAGATCCGCGTCGTTCGCGCGCGGTGTCCCCGCCACGGCCCGCTGGGCGATCTCGGCGATCCGGCGCGTGCCGATCCGGCAGGGAATCGTCTTGCCGCAGGCCTCGTCGGCGCAGAACCGCGTGAGGAGCCGGCCCAGGTCCACGATGCAGGCCCGGTCGTCGACGTCGACGACGGACCGTGAACCGAGATGGGCGCCCGCCGCCTCGACGGCCTCGAACTCGTACGCCGTGTCGGCCACTGCGTCCGGGAGGAGCCCGCCGGACGGGCCGCCGACGAGGAGGGCCTTGCGGCTGCGGCCGTCGCCCACCCCGCCGGCGAGCTGGGCGATCGCCCGGAGCGGCGTCCCCAGCGGGACCTCGGCGATGCCTTCGCCCTGCGGGCCGCGGACGTGGACGAGGATCGTTCCCGGGCTCGCCTTCGAGCCCACGGCGGCGAACGCCGGGGCGCCGTTGACGATGATCCAGGGCACGGCGGCGAGGGTCTGGACGTTGTTGACGACGGTCGGGGCTCCGAACAGGCCGCGGACGGCGGGGTACGGCGGCCGCTGCTCGGGCTGGCCGCGCTTGCCCTCGAGCGCCTTGAGCAGGACGGTCTCCTCGCCGAGCATGTAGGCCCCGCCCACGGGCCGCACCGTGACCACGATGTCGTGGCCGGACCCGAGCACGTTCACACCGAGGAGCCCGCCGCGCTCGGCGGCGAGGACCGCGGCCTCGAGCGCGGCGATCACCTCGCTCGCCTCGATCCGCACGGCGATGACCGCCTCGGACGCGCCGACCGCGAACGCCGCGATCGCGAGGCCCTCGACGACCGCGTGCGGATCCAGGGTCATCAGCGTCCGGTCGGCGGCAGCTGCCGGATCCGCCTCGTAGCCGTTGGCGACGACGAACCGACGCTCGACCGGCTGCTGTGCTGCGGTCCGCCACTTCTCGCCGGTCGGAAAGCCGCCGCCGCCGCGGCCGCGCAGCCCCGAGGCCGCGATCGTGGCGATCGTCCCGGTGGCGCCGAGATCGCGGACGGCCCGCCGGAAGCCCTCCCAGGCACCCGCTCCGATCGCGGCCTCGAGATC
>DASXWX010000174.1:0-3877 GCA_036503395.1 Candidatus Limnocylindrales bacterium | reverse complement strand
GAGGACGATCCGCGGGGCTGGCGTCTCGGGGGCGGCGTGACCTACGGCGCGCTCACCGTCGCCGGCCTCGGCCTTCGGACGGTCGCCCTCGTCGGCGTCGACGAGCCGGCCGCGACCGCGAAGGAGCTCGATCTGCTCCGGCAGCGCGGTGTCGACGTCCGCCTCGTCCCGCTCGAGCGCGGTCCGATCTTCGACAACCGCGAGACGCCGGCCGGTCGGGTCCAGACATGCGTCCAACCCAGTGACCACCTGCCGGTCGCGGCGGTCGAGCCCGAGCTCCGCGCGGCCCGCGCCTGGCTCTTCGCGCCCGTGGCCGACGAGCTGCCCGAGGCGTGGGCGGACGTGCCGAATCGCGACGACCTCGTCGGCCTCGGCTGGCAGGGTCTGCTCCGCGAGCTCGTGGCCGGCGAGCTGACCCATCGCCGGGCGCCCCGGCCGAACCGGCTCGTCGAGCGGGCCGACATCGTCGGCGTCAGCCACCTCGACGTCGAGCCGGGGACCCCGCTCGAGGCGATGCTCGCAGTCTGCCGGCCCGGCGCGACCCTCGTGCTCACGGATGGGGCGGAGGGCGGCCTCGTCCTGACGGTTCCCGCGGCGGGCGAGCGGCCGCATATCCGCCGCTACCCGGCGATCCCACCCGCGACGGTCGTCGACCCCGTCGGCGCGGGCGACACGTTCCTCTCTGCGCTGCTGGCGGCCCGCGCGTTCCCCGGCCGGCTAGCGGGGCCGGCGGGCCATGACGGGGACCTCCGGCTGGCCGCGGCGGCGGGCTCGCTCGTCGTCGAGGGCCCGGGTCTGCTCGGCGTGCCGGTGCTCCCCCAGGTGGTCCGCCGGCTGGCGCGAGGTCGTTCTGTGGGCGCCGCACCCGCTCCCGGCTCGACGAGCTAGTCGCCCTGGCCGCGCTCCGCGGCGACTTCGGCTTCGGCCACCGCCAGCGGCGCCTCACCGGCCGGCGACGTCGCGACCGCCTCGTCGGGATGCGACGCTCGCTCGATCGTCGCCGCGTCGGCGTGCATCAGCTGGTCGAGCTCGCGCGACAGCTCGATGAGCTCGTCGCCGCCGCCCATGAGCCGGAGCAGCTCGTCCTGGCCGACCTCGCCGCGCACGAACTCGCCGGCGAGGCGGCCGTGGGACAGGATCGTGAAGCGGTCGCCGACGGGGAGCGCGTGCTGGACGTTGTGGGTGATGAAGATCACGCCGAGCCCCTTCGAGCGGGCTCGGATCACGTGGCGCAGGACGATCGCGGCCTCCTTGACGCCGAGCGCCGAGGTCGGCTCGTCGAGGATGAGGACGCGAGCCCCGAAGTACTCGGCCCGGGCGATCGCCAGCGTCTGCCGCTCGCCGCCGGACAGGGTCCCGACGAGCTGCCCGGGGTCGCGGACCTGGATCCCGATCTCGAGCATCTGGTCGGTCGCGATCCGGCCGGCCTCGGTCACGTCGAAGCGCCGGAAGGGGCCCCAGCCCTTGGTCGGCTCGGAGCCGACGAAGAAGTTGCGGCTGATGCTCATGAGCGGCAGGACGGCGAGGTCCTGGTAGACGGTCGCGATGCCGCGGTCGAGTGCGTCGCGGGGCGACTGGAGGACCACCGCCCGGCCGTCCATGTAGAGCGAGCCTTCGTCGGGCTTGTGAACGCCCGACAGGGTCTTGATCAGCGTGCTCTTGCCGGCGCCGTTGTCGCCGAGCAGGCAGTTGACCTCACCGGGCCGGACGGACAGCGAGACGTTCTGCAGGGCGATGACCCGGCCGAAGTACTTCGAGATGCCGCGGGCCTCGAGGACCGGGACCGCGCTCGAGGCGGCGGCAGCCCCCTGCTTCCCGTAGGCCGCGATCTGGGCCGCGGTGTCCTCGGGCATCGTGAACGGCGCGTTGTCGTGGGGGATCGGGGGGATCTCGTCGCGGCCCGTCATGCCCTCGCTCCCGAGGCCCGGCGCAGGAGGTAGGTGTTGGCGAGAACGGCCAGCAGCAGCACTCCGCCCATCACGACCTGGTACCAGTCGGAGTTGATGCCGACGAAGTTGATGCCGAGCTGCGTGACGCCGAGGATCAGGGCGCCGAAGGCGGAGCCGAGCGCCGAGCCGTAGCCGCCGGTCAGGAGGGTCCCGCCGACGACCGCCGTGATGATCGCCTCGAACTCCTTGTTCTGGCCGCGCAGGACATCGGCCGATCCGACGGTGAGGACCTGGATGCACGCCAGCAGGGCCGCCGAAGCGGCCGTCGCCATGAACAGGACGATCTTGACCCGGTTGACCGGGACGCCGACGTAGCGCGCCGACTGGTCGGAGCCGCCGACGGCGAACGTCCAGTTGCCGAATCGCGTCCTGGTGAGGACCCAGGTTGCGACGATGACCGCGGCCAGCCACCACAGCAGCACGATCTTGAACGAGCCGCCCGCGATCGAGATCGAGGCGGTGAAGAGCTGGGCGATCGGGTCGTTGGCCGTGAACTGCCCGAGGCCGCTGACGATCGTGTTGCCGGTCAGCCCGCGGGTGACGCCGATCCCCGCGCCGCGGAGGATCAGCAGCATCCCCAGGGTGATGATGAACGAGGGAAGTCCGGTCCGGATTCGGAGCCAGCCGTTGAAGGCGCCGACGGCGAGGGCGAAGGCGAAGGTGATCACGATCGCGATCGTCGGCGGGACGCCGTAGTCGACGATGAGCAGCCCGAGCAGCAGCCCGGCCGCGCCGACCATCGATCCGACCGACAGATCGAACTCGCCGGCGATCATCAGGAGGGAGACGGCGGCGCCGAGGATCCCGACCTGGGCCGAAACCTCGAGGAAGCTGGCGGCGCCCGCGATCGACAGGAAGCCCCGTCCGATGTCGCCGCGCAGCACCGACAGGATGCCGAAGATCAGGAGGACGAGGATGGCACCGACCACGGCCCCGACCTCGGGTCGCGTCAGGAAGAGCCGGATCGGACTGACCGTCCGGAGGCGATCCGAGCCTGCCGTCGCCGTTGCCGTCGCCATGTCGCGCCTCCTCGCGATGGATCGCCGGAGGACGGGCGGGCGCCCGCCCTCCGGGAGGTCTGCGGACTAGCGGGTCGTGCCCGTGTTCGCGAGGACCTTGTCCACGTTCGTCTTGTCGACGATGCCGGGGCCGGTGAGGACCGGCTGGCCGCCGCCCGGGACGAGGCCGTAGAGGTTGTAGTAGGTGAGGAAGACGATCGGCAGGTAGCCCTGCAGGAACTGCTGCTGGTCGATCGCGAAGAGCATGTCGCCCGACTTGATCGCGTTGAGGACGTCCTTCGAGAGGTCGAAGGTCGCGAGCTTGATGTTGCTGTTGCCGAGCTGCTTGAGGGCGGCGATGGCCGGGGTCGCGCCGGTCGGGCCGAGGGCGAGGACGCCGTTGACGCCCGAGGTCCCCTGGACGGCGGCCGCGATCGCCTGCTGCGCGCCGGTCGGGTCCTTGAGATCGACCTGGACGACCTTGACGGTGCCGCCGAGCCCGTCGGTGAAGCCCTTGCAGCGGGCATCGAGACCGGCGTTGCCGACCTCCTGGTTGATGCAGAGCGCGTTCGTGACGCCGGCGGCCTTGAGGAGCTCGCCGGCCTTCTGACCGGCAATGGTCTCGTCCTGGCCGACGTGGGTGAGGACGCCGAGCTTCGCGAAGACGTCCGAGCCCGAGTTCGCCGAGATGACCGGAATGCCGGCGCTCACGGCCGACTGGATGTGCGATCCGAGCGCGTCCGCGTCCGGGATCGATACGACGAGGCCCTGTGGCTTCTTTGCGACGGCCGCGTCGATGAGCTGGCCCATCTTCACCATGTCGAACGTGTCGGGCGCGGCGTAGTTGACCTTGACGCCCATGTCCTTGGCGCCCGCATCGACGCCGTTCTTGAAGATCGACCAGAACGGGTCGGACGCCTGGCCGTGGGT
>DASXWX010000173.1:0-5044 GCA_036503395.1 Candidatus Limnocylindrales bacterium | reverse complement strand
CCCCGAATCGAACCTCAAGCAGGCCTGGCTCGTTCCGTCCGCCTCTGCGCTCCCGAACGAGCACGGGACCGCGCCCGGCTGGTGGGTCGACGGTCCGGACGGCAGCGTCGCGACCCTCCTGCCCGGGCCGCCCCGCGAGATGCGGCCGATGTGGTTCGAGGCCGTGGTCCCGCGGCTCGAGAGGCGCGGCTTCGGCCGGGCCAGCGTCGTCCGGCTGTTTCGGCTGGCCGGGATCGGCGAATCGCACGTCGCGGATCGGCTCGGGCGGGAGCTGCTCGAGGCCCCGAACCCGGACGTCGCGACGTTCGCCCGGAACGATGCGGTCGACGTCCGGATCGTCGCGCTCGGCGACTCGCCGGACGAGGCGACGACCGCGGCGGATGGCGCCAGCGCGTCCGTCCGCGCAGCTCTCGCCGACCATGTCTGGGCCGAGGGCCGTGCGAGCTGGTCCGAGGTCGTGGATCGCGCCCTCGCGGACCGGGGTGCGAACCTCGTGATTGACGAAGAGGGCACGGCCGGCGCACTCGTCGGACTGCTCGGGCGGTGCGAGCGGCTGCGGTCCGCAGCCGTCCGGGGCCCGGCCGGCGGCAACCGCGTCGACCGTGCGGGTCCGGCCTTGGGCGACGTGCGTCTGTCGCTCCGGGTGGCGCCGGCCTCGGAGGGCCGTGACCTCGTCGCGGAGATCTCCATCGGCGGCGAGGGCCTCGACGTCCGTGAGCGGGCGACGGCCTTCCTGGCCGACGAGCAGGGCCTGGCGCGGACAGCGGTGGCTGCCGCGTGGGCGCTCGTGCGCGCCCTGCGGAACGGCGGCACTGCCCGATGAGGCTTGGCGCGACCGAGCTCTCCGATATCCCGATCCTCGGCCAGCTGCCGGCCCCGGACCTCGAACGACTCGCGGACGCTGCGACGCGGCGAACGCTTGCCGACGGTGACGCCCTGTTCGAGACCGGCGACGACGCGACGAGCCTCTTCGTGGTCGTCCGTGGCCGGATCGTCCTTCGGGCGTCGCGCGACGAGCGGTCCACGATCGTCATGACGGCCGGAGAACGTGAGCTGCTCGGGTGGATCGCGCTCGCCGACGACGCTCGCTGGCTTACGACGGGCCGCGCCGCCGGCGCGACCGAGGTGATCGTGATCCCGATCGAGGCCCTGCTCGATCTCGTGGCCGCAGACGGCACCCGTGCCCGTGTCCTGGTCCGGCGCCTCTTCGCGCTCGCGGCGAGCCACCTCGCGGCGACGCAGTCGCAGCTGCTGGGGCGAGGCGGCGAGGGAGTCATCACCGGCGGCTGAACGGGACTGACCCGGACGTCCGGCGAAGGTCAGCGCCTTCTGGCGTAGAGGGCCAGGAGCCGATCGGGTGCCCGATCGTCGGTCCGGACGAGGGCCAGGAATGCCTCCCGATCGAGCCGAACGAGCGAGCCGGGCTCCTCCGCGCGGACGGTGGCGCTCCGGGGACGGCCCAGGAGGAGCCCTCGCTCGCCGAACAGGTCCCCCGGTCCGAGCTCCCGCCGCCGACGACCGCCGATCGTGACGCGGAAGGTGCCACGTTCGACGACGTAGGCCGCGTCCGCCGGCTCGCCCTCGGCGACGACCGTGTCGCCCGATTCGACCGCCAGCGCCGTCGCCCGCGCGGCAGCCGCCGCGAGGTGGGAGACCGGCAGCGATCCGAGCGCCGACGCCTCGAGGACGCGGAGGGAGAGTCGTGCCAGCGCGGTCTCGGCCGGCACCGCGACCAGAACGATGCCGGTGGCGACGAACACCGCGCCGACGATCACGACCGCGACGAGGGCCGCACCGATCCCGATGCTCGCCGCGGCGATCGGCAGGGCCGTCGACGATGCCGCGAAGGCGAGTGACCCGACGGTGTGGAAGATCCCGCTGGCGCGACCACGAGTCTCGTCCGCGACGACGCGCTGGAGGTAGGTCGCGTTCGCGACGTCGATGACGAGGAGCCCCGTCGCCGCGATCGCCACGAGCACGACGGCGGCCGCAAGCTGGTCCGCGGCGCCGAGCGCAACGAGGCCGACGGCCGCGACGATCCCACCAGCCGCGAGGACGCGGCGCGGCGGCGCATCCACGAGACGGCCGGCGGCCACACCGCCGACCACCCCGCCGACCCCGGTCGCAGCGTTGAGCCAGCCCGTGCCCGCCTCGCCGGCTCCCAGCGTCCCGGTCGCGATCACGACGGTCGCGATCCCGAGCGCACCGCCGACCGAGCTGACGCCGAGATCGACCAGGAGCGGCGCCGCGATCTGGCGGGTGAGCGCTCGGAGCCCGGACGGCGACAGCGACGTGGAGGCCGCGTTGGTGCTCGCGGCGTCGAGCGCGTCGGCCGCCGCACCGGCCACGGCGCCCGTTGGCGGCAGCGAGGCGAGCACGACCGCGACGACGCCGAAGCTGACGGCGTTGAGGAGCATCGCGCCGCTCGCGCCGCCGATCGCGGTGAGGACGCCCGCGACGGCGGGTCCGATGATGAAGGCGACATTGTCGAGGGTCGCCCAGGCCGCGTTCGCCGGCCCGAGCTCGCTCTCGTCCCGCGCGAGCGACGGCAGGTACGCCGAAAGCGCCGGCCCGGCGATGGAGGAGCCGCACGCGGCGAGGACGACGAGCCCGACGACGACGACGATCGGCGCACCGACGGCGATCGCCGCGGCCAGCGCCACCATGAGCACGCCGCGGGCGAGATCGGTCGCGATCAGGATCCGGCGGCGGTCGTAGCGGTCGGCGAGGACGCCGCCGACGCCGGACAGGAGGACGTAGGGCAGGATGCGGGCGCCACCGACGACACCGAGAACCACCGCGTCCGAGGACTCGGCGACGACCACCAGCATCGCCACGAGATAGAGCCAGTCCCCGATCGAGGAGACGAACTCGCTGACGAGGAACCGCTGGAGCGGGCGGTTGCCCCCGATCGCCTCGTATGGCGAGAGCACGCCGCGCAGGAGCGAGCTCGAGCTCATGCTCCCCGCCATCCAGTCTCGGGGACACAGGAACGCGGCCGGGTGGGAGTCCCGGCCGCGTGGGTGCCGTTCAGCGGCGAAGCGCTACTTGCGATTGGCGATGCCCGACGGTCCGACCTCGTCGTCGTCGTCGATGGCCCGGCGGAGCATCCCGCTCTGGCCCTCGGTGTCCTCGTCGTCGGTGAGCTTGCGCCGCGCACCGCCGTAGGACGACTCACCCGTGGACTCGTCGTCGACGGCCCGGCGGAGCATCCCGCTCTGGCCCTCGGTGTCCTCGTCGTCCGTGAACTTCCTGTTCGCCGGCATGTCTCGAACCTCCGTTGCTCGCTCGCTCCCGTTACTGAGCGAAGCCTGGCCTTACCGTACGAGCGCTGTCCGGCGCCCGTCTGTCGGGCACGGGACCGGGCACATGTCGGGATTCCGACACCGGTTCCGCCACTCCTCCGCGCAGGGTAGACGCCGGACGATGGGCCGAGAAGCCCCAAATCCGCCCCGATTCTGCGGATTCGCGGCTCGCGCGTGCGTTATCGTGACGAAAGCCGGCGGCCTGCGCTCCGAGCGAGGTGAACGACGAGCGGATGACCGACGCGACAAGACTCGCCTTTGCGGCCGACGCCCTCCGACGCTCGCCGCTCTTCACGTCGCTCTCGGACTCGCGCCTCGATGAGCTGAGCCGGAGCTTTCGGCCGCGCCGCTATCGCCGGGGCGAGGTCATCTTTCACCGCGGCGACGTCGGCGACACGCTCCACCTGATCGAGAGCGGCCTCGTCAAGATCAGCGAGGAGTCGCTGACCGGGTCCGAGGCCTTCATCAACACGCTCCACCCGGGTGCGACGTTCGGTGAGCTCGGCCTGATCGACGGGGCCGAGCGATCGGCGACCGCGACGGCCCTCGAGCCGACGATCACCCTCGTCCTGCCGCGTGCGCCGGTCATCGCCCTCATCGACACCGACCCGGCGTTCCGGCACGCCCTCCTGGCGGCGCTCGCCAATGAGCTCCGGCGAGTGACCGGGCGGCTGGCCGAGCTCCACTTCCTCGACCTGCCGGGGCGGCTGGCAGTCCGGCTCGCGGCCATGGCCCAGGAGGCCTTGCCGGGGCGAAACGAGGAGGTGCGGCTCGGACGCGCCTACACGCAGTCCGAGCTGGCCTCGATGATCGGTGGAACCCGCCAGAGCGTGAACCGGCATCTCGGCGAGCTGGTCGACGACGGGCTGATCCGCCTCGAGCCGGACGACATCGTGGTCATCAACGTCGCCGAGCTCCACGCCCGCGGCGAGTGGTGACCGACGGCCCGGACCGCGGCCGGCGGGACGACGACGTCCTCGAGCTCCTGCGCGAGCTCGGTCGGCGCGCGACCGTCGCCGGCGGCCTGCGGACCGAGGTCCAGCTCCGCCTCCTGCGCTCGATCCTCGACGCTGCCGTCGCGCTGTTCGACGCCGCGGCCGCCTCGATCGCGCTCGAGACGAACGGCGATCTCGAGTTCGTCGTCGCGGCCGGCGCGCAGGGTCAGGGCGTCGTCGGACGGCGGGTCCCGTTCGGCCAGGGCCTCGTGGGCTACGTCTTCCAGACCGGCGAGCCGATCGCGCTCGGCGACACCTCGGCCGACCCGCGGTTCGGGCGCCAGGTCGCCGAGCAGACCGGCTACGTTCCACGAACGATCCTTGCCGTCCCCCTCGCGACCGGCGAGACGACGGTCGGCGTCCTCGAGATCCTCGCTCGCCACACCGGCGTCTTCTCAGGCGACGACCTCTCCCTCGCGTCGGTCTTTGCTCGCCAGGCGGCGCTCGCCATCGACGCCACCCGCGTCGAGCGCGACGTCGGGCGTCTCTGGGCCCGCGTCCTGGCCGCCCACGGGGTCGACGCCGATGGTGGCTCTCTCGACGCCTTTGCCGAGGCGGCGCGGGACGTCGATCCCGGCGACGACTTCTGGGCGCTCGTGGATGTCGTCGCTCGTGAGTGGGACTCGCCGCCGGAGCGGCGAGCGTTCGTCATCGAGCTGCTCCGGCTGATCGACCGGTTCCGACCGTCCGTCCGGGCCCGCCCCTTCGCGCGGTGAGCGAGGACGAGCGGCTCGTCCCCGCCTG
>DASXWX010000172.1:0-6180 GCA_036503395.1 Candidatus Limnocylindrales bacterium | reverse complement strand
GATCGTCGCCCTCGTGGTCGATCCCGGGGCCCGTGAGCGCGGCGTCGGGCACCTGCTGATGGGCGAGGCCGAGCGGATCGGCGAGGAGACCGGCGCCGCCTTCGTCGAGGTGACCGCGGGCCACCATCGGCCCGAAGCACGGCGGCTCTACGAATCCCTTGGCTACGACGCCTCGGTGACCGCCTACCTGCGCAAGCGGCTGGGAGTCTGATCGCCGTCTACGGCGTCAGGGTCTCGGGCAGCGCGCCCCCAACCTCCCGTGGCTGCCTACCAGCGCTGTATACGGTCGCCGGGCAGCTGCCGATGCCGAGCTCCCAGGCGACGAGGCGCATCTGCGCAGCGGCGCCGCCGAGATCCCACATGACCGACAGCGGCTCCTCGGCGTGCGGGTCGGGCGTGACGAGCGCGATCGCGACCGCGGAGCCGGCGAGGTGGCCGGCGTACGGGCCGACAGTGCTCAGCTCCCGCAGCCGATCGCGGTCACGGACGACGACGAACGCCCAGCGCTGGAGGTTCTTCGACGACCCGGCCCGGCGGCCGGCGTCGACGATCGCGGCCACCTCGTCCGACTCGACCGGTCGGTCGGCGAACCGCCGGACGACCCGCAGGCTGCCGACCGCGTCGCGGACGTTCAACCGCGCCGGGCCCAGCGGAGGAGTCGGGCCGGGACGACGAGCCAGACGAGCGCGGCGGCGCCGGCCGGCCCGGCCTCGATCGCGTCGGGGATCGGCGGCTCGGGCAGCCGCCGGGCGTCGTAGGCGGCGGCACGGTCGGCGGCCTCCGTCGGCGTCGGACCGCCGAGGGCCTCGGCGAGAAACGACGCGACGAGTCGGCGATACGCCTCACGCTCGTACAGGTAGCTGTGGTCGCCCCCCGGGATCACCTCCACGCGCACCGCGGCGCTTGGTCCGGGCGCTGAGGCCCGCGCCCGTCGTGCCCCGTCCGCAAGACGGCCGAGATGGTCGACAGGCACGACCTCGTCCTGGTCGCCGTGGGCAAGCAGGAGCGGTCCGCGATACCGCGCGGCGGCATGGGACGCGCTCACGTCCTCGAGCCGGTGCGCCCGCGGCCGGACGAAGACGCGGGCCGTGAGCCATGCCAACGGCGCCGCGATCGGTCCGGGAATGGGCAGCCTCGCCAGGCGAAAGGTCAGCCGGGTGAGGCGGTACGGGTCCGCCGGCGAGGACGTGCTGACAGCCGCCGCCACCCGTGGCTCCCGAGCCGCGGCGATGAGGGCGCCGGCACCGCCCATCGAGTGCCCGACGACGCCGACGGTCGTGACCTCGGACCGTGCTGCGAGGGCCCGGGCGGCGGCCGCGGAATCCGCGCCGTATTCGCCGGCGCTGACGGGCAACGCTTCGGGCGGGTTCTCGCCGTTCCCCCGGACGTCGAAGACGAGGACGTGGAATCCCGCGGCGTTGAGGGCTGCGGCCAGGGGCAGCGTCCGATCACGCGCCGATTCCCAGCCGTGGACGAGGACGACGCCCGGCCCGAGCGCGCCGCCGTTCGCTGGCATGAACCAGCCCGGCAGCCGCAGACCGCCCGACGGGATCTCGACCGGCTCGTAGGCAAGACCGACGTCGGAGGGGTCGTGGAGCGGCGGCAGCTGGCGTGGATAGCCGGCCCGCGTGCGGTACAGGACCGCGAACCGATAGGCGAGGGCGACCGGTGCCGCTGCGACCGCGGTCAGGATGCCGGTTCGGCGAAGCGCTCCCACGCTCCTGATCCTAGAACGACCACCCGGAACGGGCGTTCCGCCGGGACTGCCTCGCTAGACTTCGCCGGTGCCGTCACGCGACCCGCACGCCGTCCTCGGTGTCGACCGCGACGCGAGCGCCGCGACCATCAAGGCCGCCTGGCGACGCCTCGCCCGCGAGCACCATCCCGACGTCGCCAGCGCCGACCCGGCCGCGGTTCGGCGCGCCACTCGGCGGATGGCGGAGATCAACGCCGCCTACGAGCAGCTGCGGGCCGGCAGCCGCAACCCGGGCGCCGCCAGCCCGCGTTTCGACCGCGAGGCCACATCGTCGGACAGAACGACGGCATCCGGCGAGTCGCGACGTCGGGGTGGGGGACCTCCACCACCGCCGCGGGCACGGCCGGTGACGGGCCGGGTCGACACGTCGACCACCTTCAGGCCGCGCAACAGCACGATCTCGGGCGGGCCCAGCGTGCCGCGTGGTGTCCGTGTCCCGTTTCCGGGCCGGTCCCGCCGGCCCCAGGATCCGCTGCGGGCCTCGAACCCGACGGGGCCGGTCGAGCGGGGTCGGGTCCGGAACTTCCGACGGCCGGCCCGACCAACACTCGAACGCGCCCGCGACCACGTCCTCGAGTTCGGCAAGTTCCGCGGGCATACGCTCGGGGAGGTCGCGGCCTTCGAGCCGGCCTACATCGACTGGCTCGCGCGGACGATCAGCCGCGATCCCGAGCTGACCGCTGCGGCCCGGGTGATCCAGGACGAGCTCGACCGGGCGGGCGTCGCTCGTCGCGACCGACCGGCGGGGTCCCAGGCCGAGGAGCGGCGGTCGGCCGTGTGATCGGGGCCGGCTCTGATCATGGCCCGGCCGACGTGGGCGCCCGGGACAGCGAAACGCCCCGCCGGCGGGTCGGCGGGGCGTCGATGTTGCTGTGATGTGCGGGCCGCTGGACCGGCCGATCGATGATCCGAACGATTCCTGCCGTTCCCCGCCCAGGCCTGCTGGCCGAAGTCCAGTTACTCGGTTCGTGATCCGGGTCCGGGATCCTCCGCCGCAGCGACCGCGTCTCGCTCGTGGAGCGTCCGAGCCCCGATCCGTGACCGACGCCCCAGGTGCCTCCCGGGTCCGGTGGAACGGCGCAGGACAAACCTACGGACGGGGCCGGTGCACGGCAATGGCTCTTGCGTCCCGACCGATGCGGCTCGGTCGTCCGGCGCATCCACGCCACGTTTCCGGGACGGCCGTACCAGGTGCACGGCGGCACCGCGAGGACCGCAGGCGGGATGCAACGAGACGCATCGAATTCGGGCGGCCCGCAGCTACAGGACGTCGTGTCGGCGTTCGGCGGTCCGGCGGTCCGGGGCGAACGAATTGTCGCCCGCGAATCGGCCCGTGAGGAGGTCGACGAGGCGGCGCGCTCCCCCGGCCGAGGCCATCACGCCGTGCCCGCTGTAGCCGCCGTTGACCCAGATGCCCTCGGGTCCGAGCGAACCGAGGCGCCCGATGAGCGGCCGATGGTCGGGCGTGTACTCGTACTGGCCGGCCTGGAGGAACCATCGTTGCCCCCGCTCCCAGACGTCGGCCCAGAAGGGGACCAGGCGGGCGACCGAGACGGGCGACGCCGGATCGAGGACGCGAAACGGGAAGTCCAGCGCCGGCTGAACCCCCCAGCTCGGCTCGGACGGTTCGGCGTCCGGATCGGTCCACAGCAGGAACGCGCCACCGAGAGCCGGGCGCCAGTGCGCCGCCGACGAGTCGTCGATCGTCATCGGCGCGTCGGGAGGGACCTCCGGGACGTCCGGCATCACGATCTTCTGGCGACGCACCGGCCGGATGTCGAGTGCCGCGCCGACGAGCGCGGCCGTTCGGGCCAGGAACGGTCCCGTCGCGAGGACGATCGCCGGCGCGTGGACCGTCCCGTCGTGGGTGGCGGCGCCGACGGCGCGGCCACCGCGGACGATCAGATCGGTGACGCGCTGCCCGAAACAGAAGGTCGCCGCCGCCGGCCGCCGGCCCGATGCGCGGGGCCGCCGCACGCCCCTGCCGCCCGATGCCGCGAAGGCATAGCCCCAGGCCAGCCGGACCTGATCGAAGAAGCCGTCGCCGGCCCGGAAGCGCGCCTGGACGACCTCCGGGGTCAGGAACGGGTAGCGCCGTCGCGCCTCGTCGCCGTCAAGCAGCTCGACGTCGTCGAGCCCGAACGTCCGCTGGCGCTCGACGAGCGAGCGCTGTCGAGCCGCGGTCCCGTCGTCCAGGGCGCAGAAGAGATAGCCGTTTCGCTCGATCCCGAGGTCGTACCCGGGCAGGCCGGCGCGCTCGGCGAACGCCCCGTAGAGCTCGAGTCCCTCGCGGACGAGGGCGATCTCCTCGGCGTTGTCGAACTGGAGCCGGAAGGCGCCGCTCGCGGCCGCGGTCGTCAGCGTGGCCGGCCGGGGTCGCGCATCGAGCACGACCGTCCGCAGGCCCGCTGCCGTCGCGAAGTAGGCCGTCGCACAACCGACGACGCCGGCGCCGACCACGACCAGGTCCGCGCTTCGAGGCGGGCGGGCGGCGGTGCGCAGGCGGAACGGCGGCGACATCGGGCGTATGGTGCCCGGCCGGTAGCCTTCGATGCGTGGGTAGATCGCGACTCGGCCCGATCGTCATCGTCATCGCCCTGGTCGCACTCGCCGGCGCCGCGGCCATCGCCTACGTTCCCCGGCTCGTGACGTCCGGAGGCGGCTGTGCCGACCAGCGTCAGGCCGGCCTCGTCCCCGATCTCGAGACGCGCGTTCCGAAGCAGCTCGAGGGACGGTCGCCGGACCGGCTCGACAGCGCCGTCACGTGCAGCCCGCAAGGTCTCGGCAGCCTCGCCGAGCACGGCGTGACCACGATCTCGTCGGCCGGCGGCCTGTGGGAGCTCGGACCGTCGACCGGGGTCACGCTCGCCGTCTTCCGGCTCGCGGGACCCGATCGCGCCGACCGGATCGCGGAGTTCTACACGACGGGCGCGGCCCAGGCGCCCAAGGTCGCCAACCTCGTCACGACGCATCCCGTCGTCGCCGGCCGATCGGCGACGCGGCTCGATTACTCGGACGCGAACTTTCCGCAGGCGATCGTCGTCTGGCCGTCCGCGGAGCCCGACCTCGTGAACGTCGTCCTCGCGGCAGGCGTGCCCGATCGAATCGTCCAGGAGGCGCTGGCCGCGTTCGGCAGCCAGTAGGGCGACATTCGTCCGACACGCGTCGGTGGGCGTTTGCCGTGGCGTCGTGTGTGCTCGACCGGCGAGGATGGCCTCGTGATCCGATGGCTCGCCCGCTTCATGCTCCTTCGCGTCCTGCCGCGACGGCTGGTGCCGTTGCTCACCGTCGTCGAGGTCGCCCAGCTGCTTCGTGCCGCACGCCGACAGCGGGCGAGCCGGCGGGGCCAGGACCCGGACCGCTGGGCCGATGACTTTGCGGCGCATCGGGATCGGACTGGGGCGTCGGTCGGCGATTGAGCCGGTGCTAGGCTGCCCGCCGTGACCTGGTCACGGAAGCGTGCGCAATGGGCGGCCGAGCGCCTCGAGCCCGCGATCGGCCGGGCGCCCGAGCGACGGCAGCGCTTCTCGACGATCTCCGACGTCGAGGTCGACCGGCTCTACGGGCCGTGGTCGTGGCAGCCGGGTACGGACAAGGAACCCAGCGGCGGCGGCGGACCGACGGCCGTGGACCAGCACGGCCAGCCACTCCGGCGCGAGTCCGGCCGCTGGGACGACTTCGACTCGCTTCGCGACGTCGGCTTCCCGGGCGACCCGCCGTTCACGCGCGGCGTCCACCCGACCGGCTACCGGAGCCGCCTTTGGACGATGCGGATGTTCGCCGGCTTCGGCTCGGCCGAGGACACGAACGAGCGGTTCAGGCATCTCCTCGCCGGCGGCCAGACCGGCCTGTCGATCGCCTACGACATGCCGACGCTCTACGGCTACGACACCGACGACCCGGAGGCCGAGGGCGAGTTCGGCACGTGCGGCGTCGCCGTCAGCTCGCTCGCCGACATGGAGGTCCTCCTCGACGGGCTGCCGTTGGATCGGATCTCGACGTCGATGACGATCAACTCGCCGGCCGCGCCGATCTGGGCGATGTACATCGCCGCCGCCGAGAAGCGGGGCGTGCCGCGGGCCGCCCTCGAGGGCACGACTCAGAACGACATCCTCAAGGAGTTCGTCGCCCAGAAGGAGTTCCTGTTCCCGCCGGAGCCCTCGATGCGCCTGGTCACCGACACGATCGAGTTCGGGACGCGCGAGCTGCCCAAGTGGAACACGATCTCCATTTCTGGCTATCACATCCGTGAAGCCGGTTCGACGGCTGTGCAGGAGCTCGCGTTCACGATCGCCGACGGGATGGCGTACGTCGAGGGCGCGCTCGCCCGCGGGCTGCGTGTCGACGACTTCGCGCCGCGGCTCTCGTTCTTCTTCAACAGCCACTCGGACTTCTTCGAGGAGATCGCGAAGTTCCGGGCGGCG
>DASXWX010000171.1:0-4155 GCA_036503395.1 Candidatus Limnocylindrales bacterium | reverse complement strand
ATCGCCCACTTGTCGGGCAGCTCGGAGGGCACGGTGTCGCCGAACATCCGGCGGCCCTCGCCGGCCATCAGGAAGGCGATGTCGATCGCCTCCTGGACGTCGCCACGGGCCTCGGCGATGACCTTGCCCATCTCCTCGGTGAGCGCCCGGGCGAGCCGCTCCTTGTGCTCCGCGAGCAGGGCGCCGAAGCGATAGAGGATCTCGCCCCGCTTCGGGGCCGGCGTCGCCTTCCAGCGGGGCAGCGCCATCTCCGCCGCCTTGACGGCCATCGCGACGTCCTCGGGACCACCCGCCGCGAACCGCCCGATCCGCTCACCGGTGGCAGGGTTCCGGCTCTCGAACGTTGCGCCGCCGCGGGCCGAGACCCATTCGCCGGCGATGAAGTGCCCGTAGCCGGGGACGTCGCTGCGGCTGCCGGCCTCGCGGTCGGCGGCGGTCACGGCCATCGCCCCAGCTCCCTCCGTCGCCGCCTCAGACGCGCTCGAACGCCATCGCCACCGAGCCACCGCCGCCGAGGCAGAGCGTCGCGAGGCCGTAACGGCCTTCGCGCCGTCGAAGCTCGTGGAGGAGCGTGGCGACGATCCGGGCTCCGGAGGCGCCGATCGGATGGCCGAGCGCGATCGCGCCACCGTTCACGTTCGTCTTCGCCCAGTCGAACCCGAGCTCGCGGCCGTCGGCCAGGGTCTGGGCGGCAAAGGCCTCGTTGATCTCGACCAGGTCGAACGCCTCGATCGGCAGCTCGATGCGGTCGAGCAGCTTGCGGACACCGACGACAGGGGCAAGGAAGAGCCACTTGGGCTCGACCTCCGCCTGGGCATAGCCGACGATCCGGGCGAGGGGCGTGAGGTCGAGTCGCTCGACGGCGCGCTCGCTCGCGACGACCGTCGCGGCCGCGCCGTCGGTGATCCCGGGCGAGTTGCCGGCCGTGACGCTGGCCGTGAGCGTGGGCTCCGTCCCGTCGGGCAGGGCGAAGGCTGGCCGGAGCCGTCCGAGCGCCTCGGCCGAGGTGTCGCGCCGTGGGTTCTCGTCGGTCGTGACCGTCGTCTCGCGGCCCTTCGCGTCGTGAGCCGTGACCGGAACGATCTCCTCGGCGAACCGTCCCTCGTCGATCGCCGCGACCGCGCGCCGGTGCGATTCGAGCGCGTAGGCGTCCTGATCCTCACGGCTGACCTGTTTCGCGATCGCGACCCGCTCGGCGTGCGTGCCCATGTGGCAATCGTCGATTGCGCACCAGAGCCCGTCGTGGACGGTCTCGTCGACGAGCACGCCGTCGCCGAGCCGGTAGCCGAAGCGCGCCTTCGGCAGGAGGTACGGGCCCTGGGTCATGTTCTCCATACCGCCGGCGACCGCGATCTCGGCATCGCCGGCCCGGATCTCGGCGGCCGCGAGCATGACCGCCTTGAGGCCCGACCCGCAGACGCGGTTGATCGTCGTCGCGCTCGTCGTGTCGGGCAGGCCCGCGGACAGCGCGGCTTGGCGGGCCGGGGCCTGGCCGACCCCGGCCTGGAGGACCTGGCCCATCAGGACCTCGTCGACCGGCGTGCCCTCCGGCAGCGCCGCGCGCTCGACGGCTCCCCGGATCGCGAAACCGCCGAGCTCCGTCGCCGGGGTGTCGACGTAGGCGCCACCGAACCTGCCGATGGGCGTGCGCACCGCGCTCACCAGGAAGACCTCGCCGTTCGGACCGCTGCGCCCGTTGGCTCCCCCGGCCCCGGCCTTTTCGCTCATGTTCGGCAGCCTACACCGGCCGGGCCGATCCTCCAGATCGCGGGTCGGTAGTCTCGGCCTCGTGGCCTCTGACGGCATCGTTCGCTGGGGAATCCTCGGCACCGCCCACGTCAACGAGCGGTTCCTCCTCCATGCCCGCGAGGCACGAGACGCCCGGTTCGTGGCCGTCGCCACCGGACGGAGGAACGAGCACGCGCCTTCGCGACGGCTTTCGGCATCGATCGAGCCCATGCCGCGTACGAAGACCTGCTCGCCGATCCCGCCGTCGACGCCGTCTACATCAGCCTCCCGAACCGCCTCCACCATCAGTGGACGATGGCCGCGCTCGACGCCGGCAAGCACGTCCTCTGCGAAAAGCCGTACAGCCGCCGGGCTGCGGACGTCGAGGCTGCCTTCGACGCGGCAGCGGCGCGTGGGCTGCGCCTGATGGAGGGGTTCATGTGGCGACACGGGGCGCAGGCCCGGGCGATCCCCGGTCTCCTCGCCGAGATCGGCGAGCTCCGCGCGATCCGGGCGTCGTTCAGCTTCGTCATCGCCCGGCCGGACGACGTCCGGCTCGCGGCCGACCTCGACGGTGGCGCGCTGATGGACGTCGGCTGTTACTGCGTCAGCGGCATCCGCCTCGTGGCCGGGCGGGAGCCGGTCGCGGCGCATGGGACGCAGCTGATCGGGCCGTCGGGCGTGGACGTTCGATTCGCCGGGCTGCTCGACTTCGGCGACGGTCTGGCGGCGACGATCCAGTGCGGCTTCGATGCGCCACACGTGTCGCTCGAGGCGATCGGTAGCCGGGGCACGCTCAGGCGGACCGGCGGCTGGGGCGGCGGCGCCCGGCTCTGGCTGGACGACCGCGAGATCGAGCTCCCGGATCGCGACCCGTACCTGGTCGAGGTCGAGAACCTGACCGACGCGATCCTCGGCCGTGCCGAACCGCTCCTCGGCCGCGACGACGCGCTCGGGCAGGCACGGGCCATCGAGGCCCTCTACCGGGCAGCCGCCCTGGACACGGGCGTTGCGATCCCGGTCACGCCCGGGCTCGACCGCGACGCCGGCGCGTAGACGCTCGCCGTCGGCGCGTCTCAGCCTCCGGCGCGAGCGAGGACCTCGGCGGCGACGATGAGGCGGTGGATCTGGTTCGTGCCCTCGTAGATCTGGGCGCCCTTGGCGTCGCGCATCAGCCGTTCCACGCCGGTCTCGCGCGAGTAGCCCGTCGCGCCGAGGAGCTGGACCGCGTCCGTGGCCACCCGCATCGCGGTGTCTGATGCCGTCCACTTGGCGAGCGACGATGCCTCGGCGAGCGGCTCGCCGCGGTCCTTCGCCGCGGCCGCGTCGCGGACGAGGGCACGTGCCGCGGCCACGTCCCGTGCCATCTCGGCGAGCATGAACCGGACACCCTCCTGGTCGGCGAGCGGTCCGCCGAACGCCCGGCGCTCGAGGACATGCCCGACAGCCGCATCCAGCGCGGCACGGGCGATGCCGACGCACGCCGCACCGATCGAGATCCGGCCCTCGGCCAACGCGGAGAGCGCGATGCGGTAGCCGTCACCCTCGGCCCCGAGCCGGTTGGCGACCGGGAGCTCGCAACCGTCGAAGACGAGCTCGGCGGCGGGACAGCCCCGAATCCCCATCTTCCGCTCGTGCGCGCCGAACGTGAATCCGGGCGTCTCGCGCTCGACGAGAAAGGCCGTGATCGCGCCGGGGCCCGCCGTCGGATCGAGCGACGCGAAGACGAGGTAGCGCTCGGCCTCCGGCGCGTTCGAGATCCAGATCTTCGTCCCGGTGAGCCGGTAGGCCGTCGGTCCGTCGGCCTCCCCGATCCGTTCGGCGCGCGTGGAGATCGCCGCGGCGTCGGACCCGGCACCGGGCTCGGTCAGCGCGAATGCGCCGAGCGCCTTACCCGCCTGGAGCGCCGGCAGCCAGCGTGACCGCTGCTCGTCGGAACCCCAGGCCACGACCGGGAACTGGTGAAGGACGTGGACCGACAGGCTGACCGCCATCGCCATGTCGGTGGCGCCGAGCTCCTCCATGACCAGGGACCAGCCGAGGTAGCTGAAGCCGCCGCCGCCCACCGCCTCGGGGAACGGCGCCGCGGTCAGCCCCAGCTCACCCATACGGGCGAAGAGCGACCGGTCGTAGCGCTCGGCCTCGTCCCGCTCGATCGATCCCGGGGCGACCTCGCGCTCGGCGAAGTCGCGGGCGGTCGCCTGGAGCAGCCGCTCCTCCGCGGTCAGGGGCGTCACGGCCGGCCGCTCGTCAGTCGTAGGTGTAGAAGCCGCGCTTCGTCTTGCGCCCGAGGCGGCCCTCGGCGACGAGATCGCTGAGGATCTGCGGCGGCCGGAGGTGCTGGCCGCCGATCCCCTCGTGCAGCACCTCCATCACCTCCAGGCACACGTCGAGCCCGATCCAGTCGGCGAGCTCGAACGGGCCCAT
>DASXWX010000170.1:0-1670 GCA_036503395.1 Candidatus Limnocylindrales bacterium | reverse complement strand
GACCAGCGTGGAGGGCGTGAAGGTCCGCGCGATGGGCAAGGATCGTCTCGTCGTCGAGGCCGGAACGTCGCGCCGCGGTGGCCGTCGCGGACGGCGCGCGGCCGGGACCGCCGCGGGCGCCTGACCCTCGTCTCGCCACGGCCGGCGTCGCCTCGTCGACGCCGGCCGTTCTTCGTGTTCGGCGCCTCGAGCTCCGCCGCCCGGTACGATGAACGGGCCGGCCCGCGCCCGGTCGACCCCTGATCGCATCGGCAGCTCGAGGAGCCTCGCGACGTGAACCGCTTCGAGACGAACCTTCGGATTCCGGGTCCGACGAGCCTGCCGTCGGCGGTCCGCGAAGCGGGCTCGCGCCAGATGATCAACCATCGCGGACCGGAGTTCGCGGCGATGCTCGGCCGGATCCAGGCCGGCCTCCAGCCGTTCTTCGGGACCTCGAACGAAATCCTCCTGGTGACGTCCGCGGGAACGGGTGGTCTCGAGGCCGCGATCGTCAACACCCTCTCGCCCGGCGACTCCGTGCTCGCGGTCTCGATCGGTGCATTCGGTGATCGCTTCGCGAAGATCGCGTCGACCTACGGTGCGGACGTCACGAAGCTCGATGTCGAGTGGGGTCGCGCCGCCGACCCCGACGAGGTCGGCCGTGCCCTCCGAAACGGGCCGGCCGGTGGCTTCCGGGCGGTCCTCGTGACCCACAACGAGACGTCGACCGGCGTGATGAACCCGCTGGACGACATCGCGGCGGTTATCCACGAAGCGGCGCCCGACGCGCTCGTCCTCGTCGACGGCGTGTCCGGGCTCGGCGCAGTGCCGTTCGAGCAGGACGCGTGGGGCATCGACGTCGTCGTCTCGGGGTCCCAGAAGGCCTGGATGGTCGCGCCGGGAATGGCCTTCGCGAGTCTCGGTGAGCGCGCCTGGCGCGCGGCGGAGACGGCGCGGATGCCGCGCTTCTACCTCGATCTCGCGGCCCATCGGGCGTCGGCCGCGAAGGGCGAGACGCCGTGGACGCCGGCCGTCGGCATCGTCTTCCAGCTCGACGTCGCGCTCGGGCTGATGGGAGCGGAGGGCCGCGACGCGATCTTCTCCCGCCACACGGCGTGCGCCGCCGCGACGCAGGCCGGGCTCGAGGCGCTCGGGTTCCGGCTCCTGGCCGATTCCGAGCATCGGTCGCACACCGTGACGGCGGCCTGGATCCCGGACGATGTCGACTGGAAGTCGTTCAACGCCGACCTCAAGCGCCGCAAGCTCGTCGTCGCCGGCGGTCAGGGCCAGCTGGCCGGACGGATCCTGCGTATTGGCCACCTCGGGACCGTGACGCTCGATGAGATCCTCGGCGCGATCGGCGTCCTCGAGGAGGTCTCGCTGCTCCAGGGCCGGGACGTCGTGCCGGGCGCAGGCGTCGCAGCGGCCCAGCGAGCCGGCCTCGAGGCCCTCGGGGTGGCCACCGGCGTCGCCGCCGGCGCGTGAGGATCCTCGTCGCCGAGCCGATCGCGGCCGAAGGAATCGAGCGACTCCGGGCCGAGCACGAAGTCGACGAAGCGATCGGAAAGTCGCCCGACGAGCTCGCCGCGCTCCTGCCGGAGTACGAGGCGCTCGTCGTCCGGAGCCAGGTCAAGGTCGACGCTCGCCTGATCGAGGCCGGTCGGCGCCTCCTCGTGATCGGCCGGGCGGGG
>DASXWX010000169.1:0-1997 GCA_036503395.1 Candidatus Limnocylindrales bacterium | reverse complement strand
ATGATCTTGAGGTGCTGGCGCGAGCCCCGGTCCGCCGGCAGCACCGCCGACCGATGGCCGTTCGTCGTCAGGCCCACGGCGCGGTTCTCGGCGATCGCCTTGTCGGCGATGGCGGCCGCCGCCCGGACGGCGGTCTCGAGTGTCGAATCGTCGCCGTCGCCGTGGCTCGCCGATCGGTCGAGGTCGAGGAACAGCCACGCGTCCGCCGTCTGCTCGAGGTCGAACTCCTTGACCTGGATCTCGCCGTGGCGAGCCGTGGTCTTCCAGTGAATCCGGTTCATCGCGTCGCCGGGCGCGTACGGGCGGACGCCGGTGGCCAGGGGTGTCGTCTGGAGCGTTCGCTCGGGGGCGGCACGGCTGCCTTCGATGCTCGCCGGCGGGAGCTTCCAGAGTGGGATCGGCTCGAGCTTCGGGTAGACGACGAGCGTGATCGGCTGGCCGACCGAGGCCGAGGCCTCGAAGAGCCCGAACGGGTCGCCCGTCGAGATCCGGAGCGGCTCGATCCGGTAGTGGCCGCGCCGTGTCAGCGGCGCCCGCACGAGCCACGACCGCTCCGCCCGGCTGCCGAGGGTCAGTGCCCGCCCCGGCAGGCCGCCGGGCAGCGTCGTCGGGTTGTGGATCTCGAGCCAGGGCTTCGGCATCCGCGAGACGTTGCGGAGCGTATACGTGACCCGGAGTTGATCTCCGACGTGGCCGTGGAGCTGGCTGACGGCGTAGCCCGCTTCGAGGTCCGCGAGCCCGAGCCGCGTCAGGACATAGCTGCCGCCGACGACGAGCACGCCGAGATAGACGAGGTAGAAGAGGAACGCGAGGCCCGTCGAAAAGGCCGCGACGATCAGGACCGCGGCCAGGACGAGGACCTCGAGACGACGGATCACGCGCGCTCCCCCGCTCCGCCGGGCCGGATCAGCGCTGGCCGACCGTCGACGCGTCGAGCTCGCGCGGCCCGCCCTGGGTCGGGCGGATGCCGTCGACCGGGACCGAGTCGAGCAGCTCGCGAACGACCTGCGCCGCGCCCACGTCGTGGATCGTCGACGAGGTCTTGATGATCAGCCGATGGGCCAGCGCGGGGTCGGCCAGCGCCTTGACGTCGTCGGGCAGGACGTAGTCGCGCCCGAGCAGCCCGGCGAGCGCCTGGCCGGCGCGATAGAGCGCGATCGAGCCGCGCGGCGAGGCACCGAGGTAGACGTCCGGGTGGAGCCGGGTCGCGTTGACGAGCCGGACGATGTAGTCCGCCACCGTCGAGTCGACATAGACCTCGCGGACGAGCGCCTGGAGCTCCCGCAGCTCGTCGAGCGAGCAGACCTCCTCGAGCTCGTCGAGCGGATGGGCGCGCTTCTGCTCGTCGAGGATCACCACCTCCTCGAGCGGCTCGGGGTAGCCGAGGCGGATCCGGAGCATGAACCGGTCGAGCTGGGCCTCGGGCAGCGCGAACGTGCCCTCGTACTCGATCGGGTTCTGGGTGGCGATCACGAGGAACGGGTCCGGCATGGGGTAGGTGACGCCGTCGATCGTCGCCTGGCGTTCCTCCATCGACTCGAGCAGCGCGCTCTGGGTCTTGGGGGTCGCCCGGTTGATCTCGTCGGCGAGGACGACCTGGGCCATGATCGGGCCCGGCTTGAACTCGAACTCCTGGGTCTTCTGGTTGTAGATCGAGAGCCCGGTGACGTCGGACGGGAGCAGGTCCGGCGTGAACTGGATCCGCCGGAACGTGCAGCCGAGGCTCCGCGCGATCGCCTTGGCAAGCACCGTCTTGCCGGTGCCGGGCACGTCCTCGATGAGCAGGTGGCCGCGGCAGAGCAGGGCAACGAGCGCGAGCCGGACCTCCTCGTGCTTGCCGACGATCACGCGCTCGACGTTGGCGACGACCTTCTCGCCCGATTCCTGGATCTTCTTCATGAGCTCCCCTGGGGTCCCGCCCCCCTCTCGACCGATCGGCCGAATGCGGCGGCCACGAGCCCGCGGAGGCGGCCGGCCGAAGTGTCGCCAGATAGTAC
>DASXWX010000168.1:0-13361 GCA_036503395.1 Candidatus Limnocylindrales bacterium | reverse complement strand
GGGGACAGCCGGGTCGAAGAGGACCAGGTCGGCATCTCGGCCCACCTCGACCGCGCCCTTCGCCGCCAGCCCGAACCGACGTGCCGGAGTCGTAGCGAGCAGGTCGACCGCCCGTTCGGGCGCAAGTCGGCCCGCCGCGACGCCTTCCGACCAGACGATCGCCAGCAGGGTCTCGATTCCGGGCGCCCCGTTCGAGATCTCGGGAAACGGCAGCGCCGGCAGGCGTTTCTCGACGGCCAGTCGGTCGGGCACGTGGTCGGTCGCCACGAGGTCGAGCGAGCCATCGGCGAGGCCCGCCCAGAGCGCATCGCGATCCCGCGCCGACCGGAGGGGCGGCGAGATGAGGTACCGCACCGCCTCCTCGTCGGAGCCGTCGTAGCGGGCGGCGGTCTCGGCGAGGTAATGGGGGCACGTCTCGGCGAAGGCGCGAACGCCCGCAGCCTTCGCTCGGCGGACCTCCTCGAGTGCCGCGCCCGAGGAGAGGTGGACCACATGGACCGCCGCGTCGGCCTGGGCGGCGAACGCCATCGCCCGATGGGTCGCGACCGCCTCCGCCTCGGGCGACCGCGTCCGGGCGTGCCATGCCGGCCCGACGTCGCCGCGCGCCCGGGCGTCTGCCACGGCCGCATCGACGAGCACCGGGTCCTCGCAGTGGACCTCGAGCATGCCACCCGCTTCGGCAAGCGCCCGCATCGCCTCGAACAGGCGGCGGTCGGGCAGCCGGAAGTCGAAGAGCATGAACGCCTTCGCGGTCGGGACGCCGGCGCCGACCATCGCCGGCAGCTCGGCGACGGGATCTTCCATCTGCCCGAGGATCGCCGGGCTGAGGGCGAAGTCGACGGCGGCATCCGATGCGGCCCGGTCGCGGAACTCGCGGACGCCGGCCATGACCGACCGGTGGGCGGCCTCGGACGAGCCGGTGCCCGGGTTGTTGAAGGCGAGGAACGTCGTCGTCCCGCCGAACGCGGCCGCGACCGAGTCGTGGAAGAACCGGTCGGGCTCGGCGTCGGTAGCCACGCGGGTGTGCGTATGCGCGTCGACGCATCCCGGAAGGACGAGGAGCCCCGAAGCGTCCACCACCTCTCGCGCGTTCGCCGCCAGGCCGCCGAGGTCGGGCTCGACCGCCTCGATCCGCCCGCCGCGCACCGCGACGTCCGCAAACCGCGACCCCTCCGCGGTGACGACGGTGCCACCCCGCACGACGAGGTCCGTCATCGGCGTCGTTCGCGACCTACCGTCGCCGCGACCGGTTCCGAATTGCCACGAAGACCGCGACGAGGATCGCGACGAGCGCGCCGATCTGCAGCCCGTTCACTTCAGTCGACCTCCTGGATCGTGATGTCCTGCGCGCCCTGCCACAGGCAGCGCCGCCCGACCTCGCGGACGCGGTCCGCCCAGCCCTCGTCCGGCAGCACCGAGGCGAAGTGGTTCGCCGCCAGCTGGCCCACCTTCGAGGACGTCGTGCAGGCGCCATACGGGAAGAAGATCTCGCACTCGCTGATGCCGCCTGGGTAGATCGCGAGCTGACCGGGCGCCGGGTGCGAGGTGTGGTGCTCCCAGTCGAGCCCGGGCCGGAAGTCGCCGAAGGGGATCCACGTCGATTCGCCGGACCAGCGGCAGTGGATCAGCTTCGACGCGATGGGAAGCATCGCCCGGATCGCCTCCATGGTTCGGGGCGCATCGGCCTCCCAGGCGGCGCTAAAGTGCAGGTCCCCGACGCGGATCTCGAGATCGGCCATGGCCCGGAGGATAACGGTGGCCACTGACGGCGCGACGCCCCGCCCGACGATCTCGACGCACGTCCTCGACACGGCGTCCGGCCATCCGGCCGACGGGATCCACGTGACGCTCTGGCGCCTCGACGGCGACAAGGCGCCGGGCCGGATGACGCAGGCCCTCACCGATTCCGACGGCCGGGTCGCGGACCTTCTCGAGCGACCGCTCGTTCCCGGCGAATACCGGCTCGAGTTCCGCGTTCCGAACGAGCGGAGCTCGTTCTTCGGGCGGCTGAGCGTGGACTTCCGCGTCACCGACACGACGCGCGGCTACCACGTGCCGCTGCTCCTCTCGCCCTTCGGTCTCTCGACGTATCGCGGCAGCTAGATGGCTGCTCCGTCGATCGCGCGCCTCAACGCCATGCCGCCCGATGAGGCGGCCGCCTTCCTGGAGCTGCTATTCGAGGCCGCGCCGCGGTTCATCGCTCGGCTCGTCCGCAACCGGCCCTTCGCCGAC
The DNA here is from genome assembly GCA_036503395.1 of Candidatus Limnocylindrales bacterium. Lineage (GTDB taxonomy): Bacteria > Chloroflexota > Limnocylindria > Limnocylindrales > CSP1-4 > DASSHA01. Next base: position 11,129 of record DASXWX010000168.1, on the reverse strand, counting down.
GAGGCCGAGCTGTTCGCGCGCGCGGAGGCGCTCGCGCTTCGGCTCCCGGCCGACGAGGCGATCGAGCTCGTCAACGCCCATCCGCGACTCGGGGCGCCCAGGGCGTCGGTGTCGCGGCTCTCGGCTCGTGAGCAGGGCTACGACGGGCCCGGCGACGGCCAGCCGCCGACCCTGGCCGAGCGGCTCGAGGCGCTCAATCGCGCCTACGAGGACCGGTTCGGCTTCCGCTACTGCGTGTTCGTGAATGGCCGATCCCGGGAGGCGCTGATCCCGGAATGGGAGGAGCGCGTCGCCCGGGGCGATCGACCGGCGGAGCTCGATCGGGCGCGGCGGGACGTCGTGGCGATCGGCCGCGACCGCTATCGTCGGCTGACTGGTGACGTCGCGGAGCGGCGGGAGGTGGCGGGGCGACGGGAGGAGGCGACGGCGTGATCGAGCTCGCCGAAAACCGCTACGGCAAGCAGGCCATCCGGCTCGTCAAGCTCGTGCGCGGTGAATCGGGGCACACCGTCCGCGACCTCACGATCGACGTCAGCCTCGAGGGCGCGTTCGGCCGCGCCTACACCGACGGCGACAACTCGGCGGTCGTGGCCACGGACACGATGAAGAACACGGTCTACGCGCTCGCGAAGGACCGGCTGACCGGATCGATCGAGGAGTTCGGCCTCGCGGTGGCCAAGGAGCTGCTCGGGGCGCCGTCGGTCGAGCGGGCGACCGTCGAGCTGCGTGAGCATCACTGGACGCGGCTGCGGCCGGGCGAGCAGGCGTTCCGCCGCGACGCTTCGATGACGCGGACGGCGATGACGTCCGTCGACGGCCGCGGGCCGAACGTGCGCGGCGGCGTCGCCGACCTCGTCGTGATGAAGACGGCCAAGTCGGCGTTCTCCGGCTTCCCGCGAGAGGGCTTCACGACGCTCCGCGAGACCGAGGACCGGATCATGGCCAGCCGGGTGACCGCGGACTGGCGGTTCACCCGGACGGACGTCGACTACGAGGCCGCGTTCACCGCGATCGTCGAGACGATGCTCGACGCGTTCGCGGAGCATGAGAGCGCCTCGGTGCAGGAGACGATCTGGGTGATGGGGCGGGCGATCCTCGACCGCCACGACATCGTCGGCGAGGTCCACCTGGTCCTGCCGAACCTCCACCACTGGACCGTCGACCTGTCGCCGTTCGGGATCGAGAACGAGGGCGAGATCTTCGTCGCCCCGAGCGAGCCGTACGGCCTCATCGAGGGCACGATCCGGCGGGAGGCCTGATCCCGTGACAGCCTAGGTGGCACGGCACGGGACGAGGATCGCGGCATGGAAGCGCCCACCCTCGTCCCGCTCCCGTCACGCCAGGCCGTTCGCCCGGTGCACTCGGCGCCGGAGAGCGGACCGTCCGTTCGCATCGACCTCGACCGCCTGACCGTCGAGCGGCTCGTCCTCGCCGACCCCGGGCTCGTCGCGATCGTCGGCGAGCGGTCGCCGGAGGACCGCGTGCCGTTCGTCGAGCGCGCGCTCCGGATCGGTCTGCTCGCGCTCCAGGACGCCGGCACCACGCTCGACGTCGAGATGGTTCGCTCGGAGTTCGAGAAGCTCGTCCGCCAGAGCGAGCAGGCGAACGAACGGGCGGCCCAGGCGCTCGACCTCGTCCTCCGCGCGAACTTCGCCGACGGCGACGGCCGCCTGCCGCGGACGCTCGACCGGTTCCTCGGCGACAAGGGCGCGCTCCGGACGTTCGTCACGGACCTTTTCGACGAGCGGAAGCGCGACTCCGCGATCGGGCGGATGGCCACGATGCTCGAGCGCTACTTCGACGGCGACGCTTCGAAGCTCGCCCAGCTGCTCGACCCGACGCGCGCGTCGTCCCCGCTCCACCAGTTCCGGGGCGAGATCGCCGAGCAGTTCGGCAAGCTCTCGGAACGGATCGTCGCCCTCGAGGCCGCGAGCCAGGCCCGGGCCGCCGAGCGAGCGAAGGGGACGGCCAAGGGGACGGACTTCGAGGACCTTCTCGAGTCGATGCTCGGAGAGATCGCCCGCGGCACCGGCGACCTCGTCGATCGGACGGGCGCGGAGACCGGCGACCAGCTCCGCTCGAAGAAGGGCGACTTCGTCGTCAGCCTCAACGATGGTGTCGCCCGCGGTGCGGACCTCCGCATCGTCGTCGAGGCGAAGGACCGGCCGATGTCGGCGCGCGCGATCCGCGACGAGCTCCGCGAGGCGAAGGCGAACCGCGCCGCACAGGTCGCGCTCGTCGTCTTCACCCCGGCCCACGCTCCGACCGGCGTCGCGCCCTTCGACGTCCGCTCCGGCGACGTCTACTGCGTCCTCGACCCGGACGCGCCCGAGCCCGCCACGCTCGAGGCCGCCACGAAGCTCGCGCGGCTGCTCGCCGTCGCCTCGCTCGCCGAGCGCGAGGTCGAAATCGACGCCGCAGCCGTCTCCCGCGCACTCCGTGCGATCCGCGAGCAGCTCGAGGCGATCCGCGCGCTGCGCGCCCAGCTGACGTCGATCCGGAACGCGACGGGTGCGGTCTGGGAAGGGCTCGACAAGCTCCGCAACGGGATCGTGGCCCGGGTCGCCGAGGCGGAGGCCGAGCTCACGCCGAGGCGCTGACGCGACCGAGGACCGCAACGCCGGTGCGAACAGGCACCGCCTGCACGCAACCCGGAATCGTTGCGAGCCCGTGCTATGTTCGCCGTCCGGCGCCACCGGGAGGGTCCGGTGGGCTGCCGCGCATGAGGAGCAGCCGTGGCGCGCTCGATGTGGCGGGGGGCGATCCAGTTCGGGCTGGTGACCATCCCCGTCAAGCTCTACCTCGCGACCGAGTCGAGCTACACGATCCGCTTCCACATGCTTCACGAGAAGGACAACGCCCGGATCCAGATGAAGGTCTGGTGCCCCGAGGACGAGGAGGTCATCTCCCGGTCCGACACGGTCAAGGGCTACGAGTACGCACCCGACCAGTACGTCGTCATCACCGACGAAGATCTCGAGAAGGTCCCGCTCAAGACCGTGCGGACGATCGAGATCGAGCAGTTCGTGCCTCGCGACGAGGCCGAGGGCGACGAGACCCACTTCGTGAAGCAGGCCTACTACATCGAGCCCGACAAGATCGGCCGAAAGGCGTTCTACCTCCTCCGCGACGTCCTCCAGGATCGCGGCCTCACGGCCATCGCCAAGGTCGTCATCCGCGACCGCGAGGCGCTCTGCGCGCTCGATCCGTTCCAGAACACGATGGTGCTCTCGACGCTCCACTGGCCGGACGAGATCCGGGACGTGAAGGAGCTCGACCTCCCCGACGAGCTGCCCGAGTTCAAGCCGGCCGAGAAGAAGATGGCCGAGCAGCTCGTGGCGGCGATGACCGGCGACTTCGATCCGTCGCAGTACAAGGACGAGTACCGCGAGGCGCTCATGGAGGTCATCGAGGCCAAGATCGAGGGCCGCGAGACGGTCGCCGCCGAGGAGCCCGAGGAGGAGACGAACCTCGTCGACCTCATGGCCGCCCTCCAGGCCAGTGTCGATCAGGCCAAGAAGGCACGGGGCAAGGAGCCCGTCTCTGTCGCCGAGGCCAAGGCCAAGCGCGACGCGAAGAAGGGCGCCAAGGCCGCCGACAAGAAGGAGAGCGCCGCGGCGGCGAAGAAGGCCGGCAAGGCCTCCCGCGACGAAGAGGCCGAGGAAGAGGAGCGACCGGCCCGGCGCCGAAAGAGCGCCTGATCGTCTAGGCCGGCCCGCACCCGCCGACGCTCGAGAGCGCAGCGAGCCATCCGGCGATGCCAAGCGCCCCGATCGGCACCAGGACGACTGCCGCGCGGAAGGTGCTCGTGCGGAACGCTCGCGCTTGCGCGAGTCGATCGCCGGCGACCCCCGCGACTCCCGCGATCGGCAACACGGCGAGGGCACCGAGCATCAAGCCGAGCACCGTCCAGCTGGTTGCTTCACAGTCGCCATGAATTGCCAGCGCGGCGACGAGCGGGGCGGCAACGGCGCCCCCGACGACAGCCGCGATCCCGGCCGAACCGATGAGTAGCCCACCGGCGACGAACGGCACTGCGATGACTGGCGCGATGAGGATCGGGCCGCTGGTATCGATGATCGGCTGGCCGATATCGAGCTGGCGGCCGATGACGGTCAGGCCCGCGACCACGCCCGTCGCGCCAACCCCCGCCAGCGCTCCGAGCACGACGTTCGCGGCCGTCCGACGCCTGTTCACGTTCGTTCCCGCAGCTTCCCGTCAGATCTCCGCGAGCTCGATGCCTTCGGCGCGAGCCGCGTCTGCGAGCCGCCGATCGCGGGTGGCGAGAGCGCCGTCAACGTCGATCGCGAGCCAGAGGTATGTCGCGTCGTAGGCGGTGAGGGCGTGTCGTTCGGCGATCGGCAGCACGTCGTACAGATCGGTGACTCCTCGGTCGGCAAAGGCGACACCTGTCGCGACCAGTGCCCGGAGGGTCTCGATGATGTCGCCCGCCGCCTGCCCGCGACGTCGGAGCAGGGCGTTCGCGACCTCGATCCCGAGTAGTGGCGGCGCCAGGATCAGCCGACGCTCGGACCGCCACGAGCCCCAGGCCCGCGCGACTTCGGGGTCAGCATCTGCCAGCAGCGGAAGCATGACCGATGCATCGGCGACGATCGGCGCAGGTTCCATTTGGAATGTCACACGGAGTGACCCGAGTCGCGGTCCTGTCGAATCCACGCCGCCCAGTCGACGGGCACGCCTTGGCGCGCATTTCGCTTGGCCAGCTTGAGCAGGCGCTCCCAGGCCTCGTCCTGGCGCTGCCGGATCCGGTCGGGGTCGACGGCCTCGAGATCGGACAGCGGCACGATGGCCGCGACCGGATGGCCCGCCCGCTCGACGACGATCCGCTCGCCCGCGGCGGCCTCGTCGAGGACTTCCCCGAACTTCGCTCGGACCTCGAGCGCGCGCATCGTTCTCATGGCGCCATCATAGCGCTCGTAGAGTGAAGGCCAGCGAGCCACCGCGCGTGACGCCGCGGGTCACTCGCTTGCACACTGTGGCGGTGCCGCTGGAGGAATACGTCCGCAAGCGCGACTTCGCGAAGACGCCCGAGCCGGCAGGCGCGCCGAAGCGGCCGACGGGCACCAGGAGCGGCCGCTTCGTGGTCCAGCGCCATCGTGCGACCCGCCTCCACTATGACTTCCGCCTCGAGATCGGCGGCGTCCTCGTGAGCTGGGCGATCGCGAAGGGCCCGACGATGGAGCCGGGCACGCGCCGCATGGCCGTCCACGTCGAGGACCACCCGATCGAGTACCTCGACTTCGAGGGCGTGATCCCGAAGGGCCAGTACGGCGGCGGTGACGTCATCGTCTGGGACTGGGGCACGTTCGACGCCGAGTCCGAGACGGCCGACCCGGTGCGGGCCATTCCCGATGGCGAGCTCAAGTTCACCCTTCATGGACAGAAGCTGAAGGGCCGCTTCACGATCGTCCGGACCTCGGGGCGCGGCACCCGCCGCAAGGGGACCGAGCGCGCCTTCGAGGAGGACGAGGGCGACCAGTGGCTCCTCATCAAGAAGCGCGACGCCCACTCGGTGGAAGGCTGGGATCCGGAGGACCACCCCAGAAGCGTCAAGACCGGCCGCACGAATGACGAGGTGGCCGCGAACGCGGACGCCGTCTGGGTCTCGAACGCGCCCGCGACCACGGCCGAGATCGACCTGACCGGCGCCGAGGAGGCCGGCGGTGCCCGTTACCTCGAACCCATGGCGGCCACGCTCGTCTCGAAGCCGTTCGACGACGCCGACTGGCTGTTCGAGGTGAAGTGGGACGGCTACCGCGTGGAGTCGGTCATTCGCAACGGGCGGGCGAAGCTGTTCACTCGCCACGGCAACGACGCCGCAACGTATTTCCCGTCGCTCGCCGGCCCGGCGCCATGGATTGACGCCCAGGACGCGGTGGTCGACGGCGAGGTGGTCGCGCTCGACGAACACGGGCGACCCGATTTCTCGCTCCTCCAGCAGCGGATCGGCCAGGCGACCGGCGGCAAGGTTCCCGGGATGCGCGGCCGGAAGACCTCGGGGGGCGACGACGCGGACGGCACCGAAACGTCCGGCAGCCACAGAGCGGCTCTTGTGTACGAGGTTTTCGACCTCCTCCACCACGACGGACGATCGCTGCTGAAAGTCCCGCTCGAGGACCGGAAGCGGCTGCTCCGGACGCTCCTGCGCGAGCACCCGCGCGTTCGCTTCGCCGACCACGTCGTCGGGGAGGGACGCGCCTTCTTCGAGGCCGCCAGGTCGAACCGCCTCGAGGGGATCGTCGCGAAGCACCGTCGGAGCCGATACGAGCCCGGCCGAAGGGCGCAGACGTGGCTCAAGATCAAGGTTCGGCCCGAGCAGGAGCTCGTCGTCGGCGGCTGGACACCGGGCGAGGGCAACGCGAAGGACCTCGGAGCGGTCGTCGTCGGCGTGTACGAGGGCGAGGTCCTCCGCTACGCCGGCAAGGTCGGCTCGGGGTTCAACGCCCGGACCCGGATTGAGATGCGCACGCGGCTCGAGAGGCTCGCGACCGAGGACTGCCCGTTCACGCCGTGCCCCGACCGCAAGGGCGAGCTGCGGACCGTTCGCTGGACGCGACCGGAGCTCGTGATCCGCGCCGAGCTCGGCGGCTGGACGCGAGACAACCTCGTCCGACAGACGAGCTTCAAGGGCATCGACGAGGGCCACGACCCGAAGCTGGTCGTGCGCGAGCGAGAGGTGGACACCACGACCGCAGAGGCGCAGGCGGAGGACGAGGTGGAACAGGCTGACGAGGCGGCGACGATCGTCCGCCAGGCGCTCGACGCCGAACGATCGCGTGACGAGACGCGCCGGGGTGACGACGGCCTGGCCAAGGGTGCCCTCCCCGATGAGCTCGAGGCGCTCGCGTCGATGCGCAAGGACGGACTCTGGAAGGTCGGTGACGAGGAGCTCAAGGTCACGAACCTCGACAAGGTCCTCTTCCCCGAACGCGAGGCGCGACCCGGCTCGTCGGCCGAGGAACCGGTCACCAAGCGCGACCTCATCGCCTACTTCGCCGGCATCGCGCCGGCGATGCTGCCCCACCTCGCCGAACGGCCGCTCAACCTCCATCGCTACCCGAACGGTGCCGGTGCGCCGGGGTTCTGGCAGAAGGACATGCCGGACTCGACGCCGGAGTGGGTTCGGATCTGGCACGAGACGGGCGTCGCGGACCGCAAGGCGAACGACCACGTGGTGGCCGATCGCGTCGCGACCCTCTGCTACCTCGCGAACCTCGCCGCGTTCGAGATCCATGCCTGGACCTCGTCCGTCGCCGACCCCGGCCGGCCGACGTTCGCGCTCATCGACGTCGACCCGGGCGAGAACACGACGTGGGACGAGACCCTGACGCTGACCCGCCTCTACCGCGCGGCCCTCGAGCACCTCGGCGTTCGCGGCTACCCGAAGACGACCGGCCGACGCGGGATCCAGGTCTGGATCCCGATCGAGCCCCGCTACTCGTTCGCCGAGACGTCGGCCTGGGTCGAGGGGATCAGCCGTGCGATCGGATCGACGGTGCCCGACCTCGTGTCGTGGGAGTGGGCGAAGAGTGCTCGCGGCGGCAAGGCCCGGCTCGACTACACCCAGAACGCTTCGATCAAGACGCTCGTCGCGCCGTACGCCGTCCGACCGGCAGCCGGCGCGCCGGTCTCCGCGCCGATTCGCTGGGACGAGCTCGACGACCCGGACCTGCGGCCCGATCGCTGGACGGTCCGGACGGTCGTCGGCCGCGTGGCCGAGCTCGGCGACCTGTTCGCCCCGGCCCAGACCGACCTGCAGGTGCTCCCGAAGCTCGGCTGACGGCGGCGGCTCGGCGCTGGCGCGCCCTCGGTGGGCGCCCCTCTGCAGACCTCGCCGTCCGCGGTCCTCCTTCAAATGCACGCCAAGCGAGCGTTAGGAACATCGCACGTCGGCGGAGCCCCTCGGATGAGGGTCCAGTTAGCCGGACGCGTCAACCTCGACGCCGATTCGGGGGGCCGGTGCGCGGCGCAGTGTTCCTAATGATCTCGCGGCGTGCGTATGAACCTTTCGCCCGCCATCGGACATCCGCTCCCCGTCCGGCAACTGACTCTGACATGCCCGGCTCACGTCCCTCGCTATCCGACGAGCGGGCGGACCTCGCGGTCGAACCGGTCGATCGCGGCGAGGATCGCGTCGGGGGTCGGCGCGTCGAAGAACAGCGCGATCTCGGACACGCCGACCTCGGCGAACCGGCGCACCTGCGCCGCGATCGCGTCGGGCCGGCCACGGAGCGCGTAGCCGGAGCCGGCCTCGACGTCGAGCTGGACGCGGAGCCGGGCGCTGAGCGTCGGCATCGGACGGCCGGCAGCCTCGGCTGCCTCGCGCAGGGGTGCGACCCGGTCCTCGAACCCGTCCGGGCCCGTCGACGTGGAGTGGTAGCCGTCGGCGAGCGTGGCCGCGCGCCGAATCGCCTGCGCGGCGCGGCCGCCCACCACGATTGGGAGCTTCGCGCCCTGCGCCGGCAGCGGCCGGAACACGAAGTCCTCGAAGCGGTGGAACCGGCCTTCGAACGGCTCGCTCGTGCCGCTCCAGAGATGACGCCACAGCCGGATCGTCTCGTCGAGGTAGGCGCCACGGACGTGGAACCGGTCGGCGACGCCGAGATTGCCGAACTCGGTCTCGTTCCAGCCGACGCCGACGCCGACCACGAGCCGACCGCGCGAGAACGCGTCGAGCGTCGCGAGCTCCTTCGCCAGGACGACCGCGTTCCGCATCGGGACGACGATCACGCTCGTCGCCAGCCGCAGATGCTCATGGCGGGCACCGATCCATGCCAGCGTCTCGAGCGCCTCGAAGGTGGTGCCGTATTCGGCGGCCGAGGCATGCTCGACCAGGACGTGATCGGTCGTCCAGACCGACGCCCAGCCGAGCCGGGCCGCGCGATCGGCCGCGGCTTCGATCAGGTCGGCGGAGGCGACGTCGCGAACGTTCGGAAGGCAGAGGCCATAGTCCATCGGCCCGATGCTATGAGATTCCCGCGAGGAGACCCTCCGCGATCAGCAGCGCACCGAAGACGACGAAACTTGCCGCCGCGAACCACCGAATCGCGCGCTCGGGCAGCCGCCCGCCGAGGAGGGCGCCCACCGCGATCGCGATCGCGTCGGCGGCGACCATGCCGGCCGTCGAGCCGAGCCAGGTTCCGAGCGGCGCTTCGGTCGTCGCGAGCGTGATCGTGGCCAGCATCGTCTTGTCGCCGAGCTCCGCCAGGAAGAACGCGGCGCCCACCGTGACGAGCGCGGACGGTCCGGCCGCAGACGCGCGACGCTCATCCGCCTCGCCGAGCGCATCGCCGCGAATCGTCCAGGCGGCGAAGCCGAGGAAGGCGACGCCCGCAACCACCTGGATCGCCGCCGTCGGCAGCGCGAGGGCGAACGCGGACCCGAGCAGCACCGAACCGGCGTGCACGAGCAGCGTCGCAATGGCAACGGCCACGAGGACGGTGGCAGCGCGGTAGCGAGCGGCGAAGGCGAGGGCCATCAACTGGCTCTTGTCACCGAGCTCGGCAAGGAAGATCACGCCGAACGAGAGGGCGAAGGCGTTCATCGGGCTCCGGTGGTGGGCTCGGGTCCCGACGACGCGCGCCTTCGACCCGACACCCGGGGTGGTGTCGACAGTCGAAGGTCTCGTCCATCCGCGTCGCGGACCCGGCGACCGGGCGCATGGCGCCAGCGTGTCGATCGACCGGAGAAGGCCTACTCCCCTTCGAGCGAAAGTTTCCGGGACCGCGTCGAAACGGTCAAACGGGTGGGGGAGTCGTCGTCACTCGCCGAGCATCGCGATCCGCGCCGCACGGCCTCGCCGGCCCGGCAGGTATCGCAGAGCGGCTCGCGCGACCCGCTCACGCCACGACGCGTCCTCGCCGTTCGGCGGCCCGACCACGACCACGACGATGGGGCCTGTCCGCTCGACGACCTCGTGTCGCGCCGACCCGTCGCTTCGCCTGGTGAAGCGGAGGCTCACGACACCGCGCCCGACGCGAACGTTCCTGAGCGTGACGGCCGGGATCGACGCCGGCAGCCGCGGGCGAACGAGGGCGAGCAGGCCGAGCGGCGCGAACGGGTAGATCCCGAGCGAGACCTGGAGCAGCTGCACGGTGGCGCTCGCGCTCCATGCCTGCGGAGAGTTCGCATCTGCGTAGGCGACCGGGACGTCCGAGGCCGCCCGGGAAATGCCGGCGATCAGCTCTGGGAGCCTGTCCGCGGGGAATCGATCGGCCGCGGCCAGCATCCCCTCGACCAGCCGATCGACGAGGTCGTCGAAGCCATAGCGTTTGAGCCCGAGCGCGAACGTCGCCTGCTCGACCGGCCAGACGGTCCCGAGGTGGTAGGCGTACGGGTTGTACGACGGGTGCGCGCTGCTGAGCGTTCGGACGCCCCAGCCCGAGAAGAGGTCGTCGGCCATCAGCCGCTCGGCCACGGCGCGCGCGCGCTCGACCGGGACGAGGCCGGCGGCGAGGGCATGGCCCGGGTTCGAGGTAGTCGTCGCGACGGCCCGCTTCGCCGGATCGAGCGCCAGCGCGTAGAAGCCGGCCTCGGGCAGCCAGAACGCGTCGTTCCACGACGAGCGGAGCGCTCGCGCTCGGTCGAGAAAGGCCGTCGCGCGGGCCTGGTCGCCGACGGCGACGAGGATCTCCGCCATCCGCTCGAGCGCCAGGTGATGGAAGGCCTGCTCCTCGACGGTCGCGATCGGATCCTGGACCACCGAACCGTCGGGATAGCGGATCGCTTCGTCGGAATCCTTCCAGCCCTGGTTCTTCAGCCCGGCCGACGACCGCTTCTCGTATTCGAGAAAGCCGTCGCCGTCGCGGTCGCCGTACGTCTCCGCCCATTCGAAGGTGCGGAGGGCCGTTTCGAGATGGCGGCGCAGGAAGGCCCGGTCGGCTGTCCAGTGCCAGTACTCGGACAGGGCGAGGACGAACATCGCGCCGGTCGTCTGGGTCCCGTAGTACGCCGACTGCGGAATGAGGTCGAGGACGGAGAGCGGGCCGCGCCGGATCTCGTGGACGAGCTTGCCGGGATCCGCGTCGCGCCACGGGTCGTCGGCCGTCGCCTGCGTTCGGGCCGCGACCTCGATCGCGCCGCGGAGCATCTCCGGGCCGAGCAGCGCC
>DASXWX010000167.1:0-2323 GCA_036503395.1 Candidatus Limnocylindrales bacterium | reverse complement strand
CATGCGCCTCCCGATCCAGTACGCCCTGACCTACCCCGACCGCGTCCCGTCACCGGCGCCGCCACCCGACCTCCTCGCCACCGGACGTCTGGACTTCCACGGGCCCGACGAGGCACGGTTCCCGGCCCTTCGGATCGCCCGCGACGCGGGCCGGATCGGGTCGCGCGCCGCCGCCGCCTTCATCGCCGCCGACGAGGTGGCCGTCGGACGCTTCCTCGACGGGACGCTCGACTTCCCCGGCATTCCGAGGCTGCTCGCGGCGGCCGTCGAGCGGTGGGGGAGCGGCGATCAGGAACCCGATCTTCCGGCCCTCGTCGCCCTCGATGCCGAGGTCCGCGCGGCCTGCGCGGAGCTGCGACCGTGATCGACGCGCTCCAGAGCCTGATCACGATCGTTCTGTTCGTGCTGATCCTCGGCGTTCTCGTGATCGTCCACGAGCTCGGGCACTTCGTCACGGCCCGCCTGGCCGGCATCCGCGTCCACGAGTTCGGAATCGGCTTTCCGCCGCGGGCCAAGGTCCTCGCGAACGAGGGCGAGACCGTCTACACGCTCAACTGGCTGCCGATCGGCGGCTTCGTCCGACTCGAGGGCGAGGACGGCGAGTCGGAGGACCCACGCTCGTTCACCCGATCGCCGCTGCTGCTGCGCGAGGTCGTGCTCGTGGCCGGCGTGGCGATGAACGTCCTGCTCGCGTTCCTCATCTTCTGGGGTGTCGCCTGGCTCGCCAATCCCACAGAGACCTGGGCGATCGGCGAGGTCGTCCCCGGCTCGCCCGCAGAGTCGGGCGGGCTGCTCGCGGGCGATCGTCTACTGTCAATCGACGGGACGCGCTACGACGCCTTCGACACCGATCGCTCGCTCACGGACGACCTGCGGATCGACGCCGGCCGGAAGGTCCGGCTCGGGTTCATCCGCGACGGCGCCTTCCGCGAGGTCGACGTCTCGCTCCGATCGCCGGGCCAGGTCTCGACCGTGGCGATCTGCGGCGAGGCACCGCCCATCGAGCAGCCGCCCCTCGGCGTGTGCGGCCTCCGTGCGCGACCGGACGGGCCGACCGTCGCGCGCGGTCCGGCCGAGGCCTTCGGGGTCGCGTCGAACCGGCTGGCCTCGGCCTTTGGCCTCATCCTCGACGGGCTCCGCCAGCTCGGTGAGTCGATCGTGTCGCGCCCGACCGAGGCGCCGCCCGCGGCCGGGCCCGTCGGCATCGCCGCCGAGCTCGGCGACGTCTTCTGGCAGGCCGGACCCATCTCCACGCTGATGTTCGCCGCCGTTCTCTCGGCGAACCTCGGGCTCGTCAACGTCCTGCCGTTCCCGCCCCTGGACGGCGGGCGCATGGTCGTCATCCTCGTCAAGTCCGTCGCCGGGCGGATCACCCGACTGCTGTCGCGCCGCGGCGTCGATGCCGAGGGGGCGAACCAGCTGGGAATCCGGCTCGAGCGCCTGACCTACCTGCTCGGGTTCGGGATGCTGATGGCGTTCCTCGTCTGGATCACGTACTTCGACATCACGGGCGGCATTCGCTGACGATGGCCACGGAGTTCTTCCGACGACGGACGGTCACCGTCGACGTCGGCGGGGTCGAGGTCGGCTCCGAGCACCCGATCGTCGTCCAGTCGATGACGAACACCGACACGGCCGATCCGGATGCGACCGCGCTCCAGGTCGCCCGGCTCGCGCATGCCGGCAGCGAGCTCGTGCGGATCACGGTCAACACGGACGCCGCCGCAGCGGCCGTTCCCGAGATCGTCCGGCGCGTCCGCGGCCTCGGCGTCGACGTGCCGATCGTCGGCGACTTCCACTACAACGGCCACCAGCTGCTGACCGAGCACCCGGACACCGCGGCCGCGCTCGCGAAGTACCGGATCAATCCCGGCAACGTCGGCGCGAAGCGCCACGACGAGCACTTCGCGACGATCGTCCGGGTCGCCATCGAAAACGGGAAGCCGGTCCGGATCGGGGTCAACTGGGGCTCGCTCGACCAGCAGCTCCTGACCGAGCTCATGGACGCGAACGCGCGGGCTGCCGAACCGCGCGACAGCCGCGACGTGATGATCGAGGCGATGATCGAGTCGGCGATGCGCTCGGCGGACCTGGCCGAAGCCGTCGGCCTCGGTCACGATCGGATCATCCTGTCGGCGAAGGTGTCGGGGGTCCGCGACCTCGTCGACGTCTACCGCCGGCTGGCGGCCCGCTCCGACTACCCGCTCCACCTCGGGCTGACCGAGGCGGGCATGGGCGACAAGGGGATCGTCGCCTCGACCGCCGGGCTGTCGCTCCTGCTCGCGGATGGGATCGGCGACACGATCCGGGTCTCGCTGACCCC
>DASXWX010000166.1:0-2929 GCA_036503395.1 Candidatus Limnocylindrales bacterium | reverse complement strand
CGCCGCCTCCTCGAGCGCGAGCGCGGCGCCGAGGAGCGTCGGCTCCTGCCACGGGTGGGTCACGAGCTGGAGCCCGATCGGCAGGGCGTCCGGCTCGGGCGCAGGCGCCGGGATCGAGATCGTCGGCAGGCCGAGCACATTGAAGGGAAGCGTGAGGCGGGTCGTCACGCGGGACTGACCGCCACGGGCGTGCATCGAGACCATCCCTCCGTCGATGCCGATCGGAACCTCGTCCGCTCCGATCGGAAATGCCTGGGTCGAGTTCGTGGGCGTCAGGAGCAGGTCGAGGTCGGCCATCGCGGCGGCGGTCGCGCGGCGGAGCCGCGCCCGGAGGCGCAGTGCGCGGCGGGCGTCGACCGCGCGGACGAAGTCATTCGCGATGATCCGATTACGGATATCGCGGCTCGCGAACCCGTCGGCGTGGGCGAGGGCGAGCGGGAGCAGGAAGTCCTGGGTCTCGCCCTGCATCCCGGGCAGCACGAGTCCGACGTGCTCGAGCCCCGGCAGCTCGACCTCGCGGACCGATGCGCCGAGGTCGGCCAGCGTGGCCGCGGCGGCCTCGAGGGCAGCGCGAACCGGCGCCGTGGCCTCGTCGAGGAAGAACGCTCGCGGCAGGCCGACGCGAAGCCCATCGACGTCGGGCCCGATCGCGTCCGGGTCCAGCCGCCAGGCGTCGGGCGCCGGTCGCGATGTCGGGTCCCGGGGGTCGTGGCCGGCGATCGCGGCGAGCAGGATCGTGACGTCCCGGACGCCGCGCGCCAGCGGCCCGACGGCGTACAGGGGCGACGTGTTCGCGGGCAGCTCGCCCCGACGCGGGACGAGCCCCGGCGTCGGCTTGAGCCCGACGATCCCGCAGTACGACGCGGGCGTTCGGATCGAGCCCATCCCGTCGGTTCCGATCGCCCCGAGCGCGAGGCCGGCGCTCACCGCGGCCGCCGACCCGCCGCTCGAGCCGCCGGGGACGCGGTCGAGCGCCCATGGGTTCCGAACGGTGCCGGCGGGCATGCCCGTGCACGTGCCGCCCATCGCCCACTCGTGGAGGTTGCTCTTGCCGAGGACGATGGCCCCGGCAGCTCGCAGTCGCTCCACCACGGTCGCGTCCTCGTTCGTGACGTTCCCGGCCATGAGCGGCGACGCATTCGTCGTCGGCCAGCCCGCGACCGAGAGACTGTCCTTGATCGCGAGCGGAATCCCGTGGAGCGGCCCACGCCACCGACCGGCGGCGATCTCCCGCTCCGCATCGGCGGCCGCGCGAAGGGCGCCGTCGGGATCGACCCGGACATACGACCGAAGGATCGGCTCGAGCCGCTCGACCCGGGCGAGGACGGCCCGGGTCACCTCCACCGGAGAGATCGCTCCCGACCGAACCGCCGGCGCGAGCTCGGCGATCGTGGCGACCGCGCCGTCAGCCATGCCGCTCCGCGGTGCGGTCCGTGACCTGGACGTCGTCCGGCACGTCCGGCTCGACGCCGTCGAGATCGAGCGTCGCGAGTCGGTCGCCCGTGGCACGCACTCCGCGGACGTACGGGACGAGCTCATCGACCTCGGCGGGCGAGAGACGCTCGCCGAACCGGTCGACGATCTCGCGCCGAATGGCCGCGTCCGCGTCCGCGTCTGCATCGGCGTCTCCGTCGGCGGTCGTGGGCGCGGGCGCCGGCGCCGAAATCGGCGCCTCCTCGAGGAGCGTCATCGCGGGCGGCCGCGGGCTCCGATCGACGACGAGGCGGAGGAGGTCCGGGCGGTCGTAATGGCGGTTGACGAGATTCGCCCAGGCGCCCTCGGCCAGGTCGACGTCGGCGTAGAGGATCCCGTCGCCGCCCGGCTGCGGTCCGGCGAACGGCGCACCCCGCGGGGCGAACACGGAGGAGGCGGCATCGTGGGTCGTGGCCTCGAGGAGCGCTCGCTGCTCGTCGGTCGTGGCCAACCGCTCGATCGCCTCGGCGCTCGTCGCGCCGGCGACCGCAACGACCCATGCCGTGTTCTGGTAAGCCACGGCCCGGCCGGTGATCGTCATGAGCTCCGGCATCAGCTTCGGCTTGTTGAAGTGCGGCGGCCAGCAGGCGACGTGGACGCGGGCGCCCATCGCCCGGAGGGCGGCGGTGAGGAGCGGGTTGGTGTTCTCGCCACCGAGCAGGACCGAGAGGGGCCCGAAGGGGGTCTCGAACGTCCGGACGTCCTCGCCGGCCCCGGCCGTGAAGACGATCCGCTCGCCGACCGCCGGAACGATCTTGCGGCGGACCTCGACCGATCCGTCCGGAGTGACGACCAGCGCGCTGTCGTAGAGGAGACTCGCCCGCGGGTCGGGCCGTTCGACGACTCCGAGGACGACGACGGCGTTCACTCGTCGAGCGGCGTCCGCGACTGCGTCGGTCTCGGGCCCCGGGATCGTCACCGCCTGGTCGATGAGGGTGCTGCTCAGCCCGATCGACGTCGGGTGGGTGATCGGGTGGAGGTGGAACCAGACCGGGTGCCCGGGCAGGAAGCCTTCGCCGAAGGCGACGAGGCCGGCTCCTTCGGCGCCCGCGCGCTCGATCAGCTCGGTGGCCTTGCGGGTCGTGGCGGCCCGGTCGAGGAAGACCGGCGCGGCCTGGACGGCCGCCACGCGAAGGGGTTCGGGCGCTGCTCCCATCTCCGCCGGCCTCGGTTTCAGTAGGATGGTTCCGCCGGCCGATGGTATACGAAATGGAGGTCCATCACGCATGAAGCTCGGCCTCATGCTGCCCCATTTCGGTCCCGGCGCATCGTTCGAGCGACTCTTCGAGCTGACACCGCGTCTGCCCGAATTCGGGATCAACAGCGTCTGGGCGCGAGACCAGATGGGCTTCCGCGGCGGGCTGCCATGGGAGAAGCCCGGGAGCTTCTTCCTCGACCCCGTGGTCGCCCTGTCGGCGGGCGCGGCGCGCTCTCCGGACCTGCTCATCGGGACGGC
>DASXWX010000165.1:0-1877 GCA_036503395.1 Candidatus Limnocylindrales bacterium | reverse complement strand
TCCGGCCGGAGGGCCTCTTCCCGAGCCGCCGACGCCGGCGCGAGCTGCGTGAGGCCGAGCCCGCAGCCGGCGAGGACGAGCTGACCTCGGCTGATCCGGTGGGCACGACGTGACGGCCGCCGCGCCCGCGCAGCCGATCGCCCCGGCGGCGCCCTCCCTCCTCCTCGCGGCCTCGCGAATCACGAAGCGGTTCGGCGGCCTCGTCGCCGTCCGCTCGGTCGACTTCGACATCCCCGAGGGGGCGATCGTCAGCCTCATCGGACCGAACGGCGCGGGCAAGACGACGTTCTTCAACGTGATCGCCGGGCTTTCCGAACCGACCGAAGGCACGATCGAGTTCGCGGGCAACCGGGTCGTCGCGCGACCGAAGCGGACCTGGGCCGAGCCCTTCTTCTGGTTCCTCCTGCCGGTCCTCTTCGTGATCGTGGCGGCGATCGCGGTCGCCAGCGGCCAGAAGACGGTCGGCGAGGCGCTCGTGGCGGTGGCGGTCATCGCCCTCGTCGTGTCGCTCATCGTCGCGGTCATCCGTCCGCCCTGGTACGTGTCGCTCCTCCGATCCGTGGGTGTCTTCCGGAGCGCCCGTCCGAACGACATGGTCGAGCTCGGGATCGGCCGGACCTTCCAGAACATCCGGCTCTTCGCGAACATGACGGCCCTCGAGAACGTCGAGGTCGGGATGCACACCCGCCTCGCGGCGACGCCGCTCGACGCCGCCCTCAGGCTGCCGCGCCACGTCCGCGAGGAGAGCGACGCGCGCGAGCAGGCCCGGCGCTGGCTCGGCTACGTCGGGCTGCGCGGTCGCGACGACGAGCTGGCCCGAAACCTGCCCTACGGCGACCAGCGCCGTCTCGAGATCGCCCGCGCCCTGGCAAGCCGCCCGAGGCTCCTGCTGCTCGACGAGCCGACGGCGGGCATGAACCCCGTCGAGACGGCCGAGATGACCGACCTCATCGGCCGGATCCGGCGCGAGCTCGCGATCACGATCCTCCTGATCGAGCACGACATGCGGGTGGTGATGGGCGTCAGCGACCGGGTCACGGTCCTCGACCACGGCGAGAAGATCGCCGAGGGGCCGCCGGCCGTCGTCCGCGCCGATCCTCGTGTCATCGAGGCCTACCTGGGAAAGGGCGCGACGGCATGACCGCAACCTCCCCGGCGGCACCCTCCGACGAGGCGGCGACCGCCCCGCTGCTCCGTCTCACGGACGTCCACACCTACTACGGCCACATCCACGCCCTGCAGGGGATCTCGCTCGAGGTCCGACCCGGCGAGATCGTCACGCTGCTCGGGGCGAACGGCGCGGGCAAGACGACGACGCTCAAGACGATCCACGGCCTCCTCCACCCCCGCGAGGGCCGGATCGAGTTCGACGGCAGGGACATCACGAGGATGCCGGCCTACGAGCACGTCTCGGTGGGCATCGGGCAGTCGCCCGAGGGCCGCCGCATCTTCTCGCGGATGAGCGTCCTCGAGAACCTCCAGATGGGCGGCTACAGCCGGCGCGACAAGTCGACGCTCACGGCCGACTACGCCCGCGTCTTCGAGCTCTTTCCCAGGCTCGCCGAGCGGCGGAGCCAGGCCGCCGGAACGCTCTCGGGCGGCGAGCAGCAGATGCTCGCGATCGGGCGGGCGCTGATGACCCGGCCCAAGCTCCTGCTGCTCGACGAGCCCTCGATGGGGCTCGCGCCGATCCTCGTCGAGCAGATCTTCTCGATCATCGGCGACATCAATACACAGGGGACGACGATCCTCCTCGTCGAGCAGAACGCGCTCATGGCCCTCGGCGTCGCCCAGCGCGGGTACGTCCTCCAGACGGGCCGCATCGTCCGGTCCGGCGAGGCCAGGGCGCTGCTCGAGGACGAGGAGGTCCGGAAGGC
>DASXWX010000164.1:0-3454 GCA_036503395.1 Candidatus Limnocylindrales bacterium | reverse complement strand
TCGACCTCTCGTCGCTCGTCCACCGGCGTGCAGCTCTCCCCACGATCCCTCGCGGCGATCGGAGCGGCACGGGCCCGACCGAAACCGCTGCGGTCCGGTCTCCCCGCGCCGACTGATCAACGCGCGCGCCGAGGGCGTTATCGCCGATGGAGATCGCGGCCTCGGTCGGTCAGACCGGCATGGTCCCGGCCGTCGCAGAGCCACCGACGCGCCCCCGATGCGCCCGTCGACCGCGGGCCCTGTGCAACACTTCGAGCCATGGCGAGCGCGATGTCCGCGGCGGTTCGGTCGCGTCCCGACCGCGTCCTCGAGCGCTGGGAGCCCGTCATCGGGATCGAGGTCCACACCCAGCTCCGGACGGCCTCGAAGATGTTCTGCGCCTGCTCCACGGCCTACGACGGCGCACCTCCGAACAGCCACTGCTGCCCGGTCTGCCTCGGGCTCCCCGGGGCGCTCCCGACGATCAACCGGCGAGCGGTGGAGCTCGTGGTCGCGACCGGGGTCGCGATCGAGGCGACCACGCCCGAGCGGACCGTCTGGGAGCGGAAGAACTAC
Source organism: Candidatus Limnocylindrales bacterium (assembly GCA_036503395.1). Lineage (GTDB taxonomy): Bacteria > Chloroflexota > Limnocylindria > Limnocylindrales > CSP1-4 > DASSHA01. The sequence goes on along the minus strand of DASXWX010000164.1, from coordinate 2,899 downwards.
TTCTACCCGGATCTCCCGAAGGGCTACCAGATCAGCCAGTACCTGATCCCGCTCGCCGCCGACGGCCGGCTCACGTTCGACACGTCCGAGGGGCCGGTCACGATCAGGATCCGCCGGGCACACCTCGAGGAGGACACCGCGAAGCTGATCCACGCGACCGACGGCGCCGGCCGCCGGGTGAGCCTGGTCGACTTCAACCGGTCCGGAGCGCCACTCATGGAGATCGTGACGGAGGCCGACGTCCGGTCGGCCGAGCAGGCACGCCGGTACGCGGAGGAGCTCCAGCTGCTGTTGCGCTCGATCGGCGTCTCGGACGCCGACATGGAGCGCGGCCAGATGCGGGTTGAGGCGAACGTCTCGCTGCGGGAGCGCGGCACGGAGCCGTTCGGGACGCGGGTCGAGGTCAAGAACATGAACTCCTTCCGGTCCGTGGAGCGAGCGGTGGCGTTCGAGATCGCGCGCCAGGCCGCCGCCCTCGAGACCGGTGAGCCGCTCGTCCAGGAGACGCGCGGCTGGAACGAGGATCGCGGCGAGACGTACGTGATGCGGCTCAAGGAGATGAGCGAGGACTACCGCTACTTCCCGGAGCCGGACCTGCCGCCGCTCGTGGTCGACCGGACGTGGCTCGACGGCATCGCCGGGACCCTGCCCGAGCTGCCGGCCGCGCGCCGACGCCGCTTCGTCGAGGCGCTCGGGATCGCGCCGGCGGACGCCGTGACGCTCGTCGCCGAACCCGCGGCGGGTGCTGTGTTCGAGGCGGCCCTCGCGGCCGCTGCCCCGGCTCGGGAGGCCGCGAACTGGGTGACCGGCGAGTACCTGCGGCTCGCCCGCAAGTACGGCGAGGGGGAGGTCCCGCATCTCGAGCCGGCGCGTATCGGCGCGCAGCTCGCGGAGCTGATCACCCTCGTGCTGGGCGGGGAGCTGACCCGCACGAACGCGAAGGAGGCCTTCGAGTCCTTCGTCGCGTCGGGTCGACCGGTGGGGGAGATCGTCGCGGAGCGCGGCCTGCGGTCGATCTCCGATGCCGACGCGATCCGCGGTGTCGTCAACGAGGTCCTCGCGTCGAATCCCGCGGCCGTCGCGGACTATCGGGCGGGCAAGGGCCAGGCGATCGGTTTTCTCGTCGGGCAGGTGATGAAGGCGACCGGCGGCCGGGCGAACGCCGGAACCGTCAGCGCGGCGATCAGGCAGCGTCTCGAGACGGGCGGATGAGCCTCGTCAACGTCGTCCTCTGGGTCATCGGCGTCGTCCTCGTCGGGCTCGGGTGGCAGCGGGCCCGCGAGCCGTGGCGGCGGCTCCAGGACCTCCGCGCCCAGGACGAGAACGCGGCCCGCTACAACGCCTGGCGCGGCGGCGTCCGAAACGCCGAGGGGCCGACCGGCGCGTCCGTGATGATGGAGATGCTCCGCCGTCGGATGCAGACCGGCTTCCTCATCGCGATCACGGGGATCGCCCTCGTCGTCGCCGGGTTCGCCGTCAAGTAGGCCGCGGACGGCTCGCACCACCCAGGAGGCCGCCGTCGCTTGATCGCCTGGGGCGATCAATCGGGTCGTGACCGTCCGAAATTGATCGACGGTGCCGATCGAAACGTCGAATGGTGGCTACGCGCCGAGGAGCCGATGCACCTCGACCTTGAGGCACCGGTCCATCACCACTCCGAGGCCAGCTTCATCGGCGATCCGGGCGGCCTCCCAGGAAACGACGCCGAGCTGGAGCCAGAGGCACTGCGCGCCCGCCGCCACGGCCTCCTCCGCGTGCGGAGGACAGAGCTCGCTCCGGCGGAAGACGTCGACGATGTCGACCGGTCCGGTGGTCTCGACCGCTTCCGCGAGCGTCGCGAACGCCTCCCGGCCATGCACCTCGCGCTCGTTCGGGTTCACCGGCACGCAGTCGAAGCCGCGCCCGAGGAGGTAGCCAATCACGTCGTTCGAGGCCCGCTCCGGCCGCGACGACGCGCCGACGACGGCAATCCGCGGACCGGACTCGAGGAGCGACCGGATCGTCGTGTCGTCGAGCAGCTCGACGGGTCCGCGCCCCTCCGCCAGGTCGAGGTACGCGATCGTGCGGCGCCGGTCCTCGGGCGTCAGGTCGTCGCCTCGCGCTGGTACGGCTGGCCGTCGGCGGCCGGCGGGATGCTGCGGCCGACGACGCCGGCGAGGACGACGATCGTCACGAGGTAGGGGAGGGCGTTGTAGACCTGGGCCGGGATCGCGGTCATGACGTCGCCGAGCGTCCCACCCGGTGCCGAGATCACGATCGCCTGCCCGATCGCGCCCGAGCTGGCGAAGAGGAGCGCCGCGAGGAACGCCCCGACGGGCGTCCAGCGGCCGATGATCATCGCCGCCAGCGCGATGAAGCCGCGGCCGACCGTCATTCCGGCCTGGAACGAGTTCGTCGCCTCCATGCTCAGGTATGCCCCGCCGAGGCCGGCGAAGAGGCCCCCGATCAGGACGTTTCGGTATCGCAGCCGGATCACGTTGATCCCGACGGTCTCGGCGGCCTTCGGGTGCTCGCCGACGGCGCGGGTCCGGAGTCCCCACCGCGACCGGAACAGCAGGACCTGGAGGACGATGACGACGAACAGCACCGACATCGCGATCGGACCCTGGCTGAAGAAGCCGTCGATCAGCCAGCCCACGATGGGCAGCTCGATGGCCTCACGCGGCGGGTGGAACGGCACGAAGTTTCCGGCGCTCGTCGGCGAGCCGCGTGCGATCAGCGTGTTGAGGTAGCCCGTCACGCCGAAGGCGGCGATGTTGATGATCGTGCCGCTGATGATCTGGTCGGCCCGGATGCTGATCGACAGCCAGGCGTGGACGAGCGAGATGAGCACGGCGACGGCAAGCGCCGCGACGATCGCGACGAGCAGTGCCGGGGTGAGCCCGAAGAGGAAGCTCGG
>DASXWX010000163.1:0-2041 GCA_036503395.1 Candidatus Limnocylindrales bacterium | reverse complement strand
GGGGCCGAGCAGCGCGGACAGCGTCCGGGTGGCGCGACGAGCAGGATGGCGACCGCCACCGGCCCGAGGACGATCCCGTAGAGGAGCCACTGGGCGGTCGGACGATGACGCGCCCGAGCGAGCCAGGCAGCGACCGGCCCGAACACGAGGGCCGATCCGACGAGGACGGGCACAGCCGCCAGGAGGAGATCTCGCAATGTCGGCCCCGTAGCGGAGTCGGATGGTGCCAGCCGTCAACACCATCGGGTGCCGACGCGAGTTGAGAGGGGGATTTGAGGCCTGTTACTGACGGGTAAGGGATTGTAGGTAGATGGTCCTGCCGAGTAAACTCGCGGCCTCATCAGCACTACGCGACGTGCCCTCGCCGTAGTACAGAAGCGGTCTCATCTTCCTCGTTTTTTCGTTCGCGCATCACTCCTCGGCGAGGCCACGGAACAGCGTGCTAGGGGGAACCGCTCCCTTCCAGCGGTCATCGAGTTCGGCCGACTGCCGGGTCCGCCGAGGAGGATTTGTTTGCGCGCGACCATACTCGGGCTGGGCTACGTAGGCCTGGTCACCGCCGCCGGGCTCGCTGAGCGCGAGCACGACGTCGTCGGCGTGGACGTCGACGAGCGGCGCGTCCGGACACTCGCGAACGGGATCGTCCCGATCCACGAGCCCGGGCTCCAGTCGCTGGTCGAGTCCGGGCTCGCCAGCGGTCGGCTCCGGTTCACGACCGATGCGCAGGCTGCGGTCAGCGCGGCCCAGATCGTCATCGTCGCCGTCGGCACCCACGACGGCCACGGCGGCTGGCAGACCAGGACGATGGTGGACACGCTGGCCGGGATCGTCGAGCACATGGCGGACGACGCCACGCTCGTCATACGGTCGACGCTCCCGCCGGAGTTCGTGGCGCGGCTCGAGATCATCGTGAGCCAGCTCCGCGCCGACGTCGGCCGGCGCCCGATCCCGGTCCTCCTGAACCCCGAGTTCACCCGCGAGGGTCGGGCCGTCCGGGACTTCCTCGAGCCGGACCGCGTCGTCATCGGTGTCGCCATCGATCCCGGCGGGCGAGGCGTCAACGCGCTCACCCGGCTCTACCGCGGCGTCCAGGCGCCCGTGCTCCGGATGTCCGCGATCGAGGCCTGCCTCTCGAAGCTCGGTGCGAACCTCTTCCTCGCCACGAAGATCAGCTTCGCCAACGAGATGGCCCTCCTCGCCGACGCCTTCGGCGCGGACGTCACCGAGGTCACCCGGGGCATGTCGTACGACACTCGCATCGGCGGCGCGTTCCTCCGGGCCGGCATCGGCTTCGGCGGCTCGTGCCTTCCGAACCAGGTGACGATGACCGTCCGGGCCGCGCGTGCGGTCGGGATCGAGATGCCGCTCATCGCCGCCGTTGGTGAGGTCAACGCCCGCCAGCGGTCGATGTTCGTCGCTCGCATCGCCAGCCTCGTCGGCGACCTCCGCCAGGCGAGGGTCGCACTCCTCGGGCTCGCCTTCAAGCCCGACACGGACGACCTTCGCGACGCGCCGTCGCTCGACATCGCCCGCGAGCTCATCGAGGCCGGCGCGACAGTCGTCGCGTACGACCCCGTGCCGTCGGCGATGGAGCACGCGGCGGCTCTCGTTCCGGGCCTCCGGCTCGCGGCGGACGTCCGGAACGTCCTCCTCGGGGCGGATGCTGCGGGGATCGTGACGGAGTGGCCGGCGTTCCGGGAGATCGCCTGGTCCGACGTTCGGCACCTGATGCGGCGCGCGATCGTCGTCGACGGCCGGAACGCCCTCGACCCGGCAGCGGTGGCCGCCGCCGACTTCATCTACGCCTCGTTCGGGCGTGATGTGGTGGCGCACGCACCGCGACCCGCGGCGGAGCCGATCGTCCCCGACGTCGGCGTCGTTTCGCTCCCGCTTTCCGCCGTCCCCGACTGACCGGGGAGCGTCACATGGCACAGACGACGAGCCCGCGACCCGAGGTCGAACGGCTCCGTGGCCTCACGGTCTCGGCGCTCGCGATCGCGATCGTCGCGGGCGCGGTCGTGGCCGACACGGCCAGCCCGGC
>DASXWX010000162.1:0-21058 GCA_036503395.1 Candidatus Limnocylindrales bacterium | reverse complement strand
CGTGCATCTTCGAGAACTTGCGGTGCGAGCGGTAGCGCTGGACGAGCTCCTCCTCGCGCGCGACGGCGGTCGCATGCGACTCGGCGTCCTTCACCGCGCGCGCGTCCCGTTCCACGCGCTGACGGTGGTAGGCGCTGTAGTCGCCGCGGAACACCGTCAGCCTGCGGTCCCGGAGCTCCCAGATCCGGGTGACGGTCGCGTCGAGGAACGCCCGGTCGTGCGAGGCGACGACCATCGAACGCTCGCGGCGGCGGAGATGCTCCTCGAGCCACTCGAGCGCCCCGAGATCGAGGTGGTTCGTCGGCTCGTCCAAGAGCAGAAGATCCGGGTCGGCGATCACGAGTCGGGCAAGCGCCGCCCGTGTCTGCTCGCCGCCGGAGAGGACCGCCGGCGGACGCCGCCATTCGTCGGGCGTGAACCCAAGGCCGGACAGCGCCTCCTCGACCCTCAGGTCGAGCGTGTAGCCGTCGAAGGCCTCGAACCGGGTCCGCAGGTCGGCGTACTCGGGATCGCCCGCGCGACCAGCGCCCTCGAGGTCGCGAAGCGCCCCTTCCATCTCCTCGACGATCGACGCACCGTGCCGGACTGCGGCCCGGACGTTCGGCGCGGCCATGAACGCCTCGTCGAGGTGGGCCTCCTGGGTGAGGAGCCCGATGGTCAGGCCGCGCTTCCGGTGGACACTGCCCCGGTCGGGATCGTCGAGCCCCGCGATGAGGCGCAGCAGCGTCGTCTTTCCGGCGCCGTTCGGGCCGACGAGGCCGACGCGGTCGCCGGCCGCGACCGCGGCCGTGACCTGATCGAGGATGACGAAGGTGCCGGCCTCGCGGACGACACCGTCCAGGCGCGCGATCGACACGTCAGGTTCCCGCGCCGGCCCGGGCTGCCGCCCTGCGGGTCGCCGCCGCGCGGCGCGTTCGCTCCGAGCGCTGGCGTGAGAGCTCCGCGGGCGTCAGGCCGGTCGCACCCTCGCCCGCGTCGAGCTCCGCCCACCGACGGCCGTGCCTTCTCGCCCCTGCGATGCCCCCGCCCCGTGGCTCGATCCCGGCGAGGATCCGGGCGGCCGCCCGACGGTCCCTCTCCGACAGACGCTGGCACCACGAGCAGAAGTGTGTCGCCCGACCGCCGACAACGATGCGTCGGATCGGCCGGCCGCACCGACGGCAGGCCTGGCCGGTTCGGCCGTAGACGTCAAGCCGCTCCTGCATCTCGCCGTCGCCCTCGGGCGCGGTGTAGTCGTCGATCGAGCTGCCCCGATGCTCGACGGCCTCGGCCAGGACGTCGCGGATCGCCCGATGGAGCCGCGCCTCGTCGGGCCGCCTGAGCGACGCCGCCGATCGGAGTGGATTGAGTCGCGCCCGCCAGAGCGCCTCGTCGGCGTAGATGTTCCCGACGCCGGCGAGAAATGTCTGGTCGAGCAGGAGCGGCTTGAGGCGGCCGCGCCGACCACGAATAAGCCGCCGGAACGCGCGGAGCGTGAACTCATCGTCGAGTGGCTCGGCGCCGAGCTCGGCGAGCGGATCGTCCAATCCCTCGTAGAACCCAAACCGGCCGAACTTGCGGATGTCCCGAAACCGGACGTCGCGGCCGTCGGCCAGGTGGAGGACCAGCCGGACGTACTGGTCCACTGGTCGCTCGCGCGGCACGACGAACAGCTGCCCGGTCATCTTCAGGTGGATCGTCAGCGCGGCGGCGTCCGACAGGTCGACCACCAGCTGCTTGCCGCGACGGCCCACTGCCTCGATGCGCCGGCTCCGAACGGCGGCGTCGAACGCCTCCGGGCTCAGGTTGCGGAGCGTCCGCGGCCAGCTGACGCTCGCCCCGTCGATGCGCGCGCCGACGACGAGCCCGCGCAGATCGCGGGCAACCGTCTCGACCTCGGGCAGCTCGGGCATGGGTCGACGATAGCCGGTCAGCCGCCGGCGCCGACCAGCTCCGGTGGTGCCTCGTCCGCCTCGATCCCGATCGCGTCGGCCCGGGTGAGCGGCGTCATCGACTCCCAGTCGTCGCCGACCTTCACGTCGACGGTGAGCGGGACGCCGAGCGGCAGCGCACCCTCCATCGTCTCGCGAACGGCCGGCACGAGCCGATCGACCTCGTCGCGCGGAACCTCGAAGAGCAGCTCGTCGTGGACGCTGAGCAGGAGCCGGGCCCGAAAGCCGTCCGCCGCAAGCCGTTCGGCCATCCGGATCATCGCGATCTTCACGATGTCCGCGGCGGTGCCCTGGATCGGCATGTTGATCGCCATCCGCTCGCCGGCAGCGCGGAGCGACGGGTTGCGGGCCTCGAGCTCTGGGATGAAGCGCTTCCGGCCGAGGAGCGTCGAGACGTAGCCCGCCTGGCGGGCCGTCTCCTTGATGTGGAGCATGTAGTAGCTGATGCCGGAATACGTGGCGAAGTAGCTGTTGATGAACGCCTGGGCCTCCTCGCGGCTGATCCCGGTCCGTGACGAGAGGCCGTAGTCGCTCATCCCGTAGGCGATCCCGAAGTTGACCATCTTCGCCATCGACCGCTCATCGTGGGTGACGTCGTTCGGGGCCTTCTTGAGGACGCGCGCGGCGGTCTCCCGGTGGATGTCGGCACCGCGGGTGAAGGCGTCGCGGAGGTGCTCGTCGCCCGAGACGTGGGCGAGGATCCGCAACTCGATCTGGGAATAGTCGGCCGCGACCAGGACCCGATCCGATGTCCCGGCTACGAACGCCCGGCGGATCCGCCGGCCGAGCTCGGTCCGGATCGGGATGTTCTGGAGGTTCGGGTCGGACGAGGAGAGCCGGCCGGTCGAGGCGACGGCCTGGTGGAACGTGGTGTGGAGGCGACCGTCGGGCCCGAGCAGGTTCGGGAGGGCCTCGACGTACGTCGAGCGGAGCTTCGTGTAGACCCGCCAGTCGAGGACGTGACCGACCGCGGGATGCACCCCGCGCAGCTCCTCGAGGACCGACGCGTCGGTCGAGTAGCCGGTCTTCGTCCGGCGGCCCTTCGGCAGGTGGAGCTCCTCGAAGAGGACGTCGCCGAGCTGCTTCGGCGACCCGATCGTGAACTCGTGGCCGACGCTCGCGAAGATCTCGGACTCGAGCCGTCCGACCTCCGCCCCGAACTCACGGTCGAGGGCGTCGAGGGCCTCGCGGTCGAGGGCGACGCCGGTCGCCTCCATCCGGGCGAGGACGGGGATGAGCGGCAGCTCGATCTCCTCGAAGAGCCGGTCGAGGCCGTCCTCGCCGAGCTGGCGCTCGAGCGGCTCGCGGACCGCGACGGCGGCGAGCGCCTCGAGCCCGGCGATTGCGAAGGCCGGGAGCTCGGCAGGGGGCGGGAGGATGACGTCGACGCGCTCGGCGGCGACGTCGTGGATCGACTGGCTTCGAAGCGCGGCATTGAGGATGTACGCGGCGATCTGCGTGTCGAACGCGACCGGCGTGGCCGGCGCGCGGAGGTCGGCCCCGAAGCGCTCGACGAGGATCGGCTTGACCTCGTGGCCGACGAGCGGTCGACCGCTGGCCTCGACGAGCTCGCGGAGGGCGCGGACGGCCTCGGTCCCCTCGACGGCGACGACGCGCCCGTCGCGTCCGGCGACGGCGAGTCCGAGCGCCTCCCCCTCGAGCGGCCGCGGCGACGACTTGACGAGCGCGATGCCGACGTCGTCCTGTGCGGCGACCCAGTCGCGCACGGACTCGACTGCATCCGCGGCCCGCCGCTCGATCCGGCCGGGATCTGCGACCGCCGCGGCGAGTGCGTCCCGCGGGTTGGATGGGGCGACCTCTCCCTTCGGCCGCTCTGCCGCCGCACCGTCCGAGCCGCCGGCCGACGCCGCTCGGGCGAGCACCTGGTCGAAGTCAAGCGACAGCTGGAGGCCCTCGCCGGACCCGATGACGTTCGTCGAGCGCGGGGCGCGCCATTCGCGCGACTGGCCCGGCGTCGCGCCGGCGACGCGCGCGGCCGGCACGCTTCCCTGCACTTGGCGCAGCTGGTCGACCGCGTGCTCGCGGCTCTCTCCGGCGAGCGGGGGCAGGCGATCGATGAGCGTCCTGAACTCGTACTCGCGGAAGAGGCGGATGACGGTCTCGCGGTCGTAGTCGGCGAGTCGCGCGGCATCGAGGTCGAGCTCCACCGGCAGGTCCCGGACGATCCGGGACAGCTCTCGCCCCCGGAAGACCTGATCATGATGCTCGCGAAGCTTCTCGCGCAGCTTCTCCGGCATCACGTCGTCGAGCCGGGCGTAGAGCGTGTCGAGGTCGCCGAACTGGCCGATGAGCTTCGAAGCGGTCTTCTCCCCCACCCCGGGAACGCCCGGGATGTTATCGGTCGGATCTCCCTTGAGGGCCTTGTAGTCGACCATCTGGTCGGGTCGGAGACCGAACCGGTCGTCGATCCTCGCCACGTCGTAGACGACGGTGTTCTCGACGCCGGAGCGGGTCGTCATCAGGCTGGTCAGGGGCGACACGAGCTGGAGCATGTCGAGGTCGACCGTGACGATCGTCGTGTCGAGCGCCTTCGCCTCCGCCTGGACGGTCAGCGTGCCGATGACGTCGTCGGCCTCGAAACCCTGGAGCTCGTACGTCGGGATCCGGAGCGCCCTGACCACTTCGCGGACCTTCGGGAACTGGTCGGCGAGGTCGTCGGGCATCCGGGTCCGCGTCGCCTTGTAGTCCGCGTACTGCTCGTGGCGGAACGTCGGGCCGGACAGGTCGAACGCGACGGCGACGTAGTCAGGCTTCAGATCCGCGAAGCCCCGGAGGACGATGGAGCAGAACCCGAAAACGCCGTTGACGAGCTCGCCCCTCGACGTCGTGAGCGGGGGAAGGGCGTAGTAGCCGCGGTAGACGAGCCCGAAGCCGTCGAGCAGCATCAGGCGTTCTGTCACCGATCGAGTGTACCGCCGGGGTATGAGCTCACCGGCCGTGCCACTCGCGATCCCGCGCTCGCGTCACTCCCCCGGACCGGCCCTCGCGCGAAGGAGCCGGCCCACGGCGAACAGGAGGACGCCGAGCCCCAGGATCGCAAGCGACCCGACGACGAGCGGTGGAGGTCCGGGCGGCGCCGTCGGGGTCGGAACCGGGGCGACCTTCTCCGGGACCGCGGGCTTCGGCGTGGGGATCGAGGGGACTTCCCCACCCCCCGCGACGGCGGTGGGCGCGGGACTTCGCTGCTCGAAGGCCGCCGAGGCACCGGGTGACGCGACACCCGGCACGGGCGCACCGCCCGCGTTGTCCCGCGCTTCGCCCGGCGAGCCGACCGCCGCCCCGACGGTCGACAGGATGGTTCCCGACGAGGCGCCGAACAACCCGGACGACCCCGCGAGGAGAAGCCCGGCGATCCCGATCGTCGCGAGCCCTGCCCCGACGGGTGAGAGCGATCGGCGAAATGCGTCGACGGACGCCTGCAACCGCGAGAGGCGGTCGGCGGCCGGCCGGGCGTCCACGTCGGAGACGCGAAGGCGGAAGTCGCGAGGGCGACGCGGGACCGCCGCGGTCGGAAGTGCCGCGACGATCGATCGGAGGTCGTCGGCAAGGACCCGACAGTCCGCGCATGCCGACAAAAGACGCTCGGCGCGGGCGAGGTCGGAGCCGTCGAGATCGCCGGCCGCATGTGCGGCGATCAACAGGCGATCGTGAGTGGCGTGGTCGGTCGCGCGGTCGTTCATCGTTCGGCAGACGCCCCTGCGCGCGGTCGGGTTCCGCGCCAGGAGCGCGCTCGGGGCCGCGTGGTCATCGTGCTCCCTCGCGAAACAAGGCAATTCGCTCCTCGAGGAGTCCTCGCAGGGCCAGCCGCCCGCGGTGGATCCTCGACTTCACCGTCCCCAGGGAGACGCCGGTCAGCTCGGCGATCTCGTGGTAGCCGTAGCCCTCGACGTCGAACAGGACGATCGCGGTTCGCTGATCGTCGGTGATGCGGGTCAGTGCATCGGCCAGGACACGAGAGCGCTCGGCCGAGATCGCCGTCCGCTCCGGATCCGCGTCCTCACCGGCCGGCGGCTGCCAGGCCTCGTCCTCGAGCTCCGGGTAGGGCTGGGCCGGCCGACGCTTGCGGAAGCGCTGCGCGTCCATCGCCGCATTGATCGCGATTCGCCCGAGCCAGCTCCGAACGCTCCCGCCCCGGAACGAGCGGAGGTTCCGGTACGCGTTGAGGAAAGCCTCCTGGACCGCGTCGGACGCCTGGTCCGGGTCGGGCACGAGGCGCACGACGAGCGCCCAGAGGTGATCCTGGTGGATGAGCACCAGCTCGTTGAACGCCTCGAGGTCGCCGTCGCGAGCGCGGTCGATGAGGCCGAGGTCGCGGTGCTGGGCGGCATCGTCGACCGTGCCGGCGTACTCCACGCGCTGCGATCCCTCCGTCCCGCGGGCGGCCGGAGTCTACCAGCCGCGATGCTCGGGACGGTTCGCACGCCGGGTACGATTCGCCCGCGCCGAAGTGGCGGAACAGGCAGACGCGAGGGTCTCAAACACCCTTGCCCGCAAGGGCGTCCGGGTTCGATCCCCGGCTTCGGCACCAGCGTTCGACGTAGAGTCGGCGGCGATGGAGAACGCGGGGCGGGGCCTGCAGGAGAGGTATGCACCGGCCGGGCGGTGCTTCGGGTGCGGGCCGGCGAACCCCGGAGGGCTCCGGATCCGGACAGTCGAGACCGGTGGGCCCGGCCAGGTCGAGACCCGCTGGCAGGCGTCGAAGGCGCATGAGGCATTCGATCGGGTCGTCAACGGGGGCATCTGCGCGACGCTCCTCGACTGCACGATGAACTGGGCGGCGATCTCGGCGCTCGTCGATCACGAAGGCGCCGCGGTGGCGCCGGACACGGTGACGGCGGAGCTGTCCGTCCGATATCTCGCTCCGACCCCGTCCGATCGGCCCGTCGTCGTCAGCGCGAGGGTCGTCGCGATCGACGGCCGCCGCGTCACCGTCGAGGGGACCCTCGAGGCAGACGGTCGGACGACGGCGAGCGGGCGCGGAACGTTCGTCGTGGTGGGATCGGGCCACGCTGCGACGGGCCGATGGCGCGCTTCGCCGAGGGCTGAGGGCCGCGAATGAACGAGCGGACCGACATCGTCGCCTGCCGCGGCGGGGCCGGCCGATCGACCCGAGCGTGCAATTCGGGCGCACGGACGTCCTGATCTGATCGTCCCGACCGCTCGACGCCCGAGGCTGAGACGCCGCCGTTACGCGAGCCACGCCTCCTGGTCACGCGGCTGGCCGTGCCCCGCCGACAGGCTTACCGCAGTGGAGGTGACGTGATGCCCCTGATCCTGCTCATCCTGATCGCGGCGGTCGTGATCCTACTCATCGCCCGAGGTGGCTGGTGGTCGGCTCCGCCCGCGCCGCCGGACCAGCCGGTCGCCCCAGGTGCGCCGGTCCCTCCCGGCACCACTGTGACGCGCGAGCGTGTAACGACGACCGAACCGCCCGAAGGCCCGATCGTCTGAGGAAGGACGCGAGATGCCCTTCATCCTGCTGATCGTGGCGGTGATCGCCGTCGTCGTCGTCGCACTGCTCGGTGGGCGGCGGGCCCGCCGCTCGCCGCTCGACCGTGAGGCGCCGACCGCCGGCGACTCGGGGGTCGCGAGCACGACCGAGCCCGAGCACGGCGGCAGCCTCTGATCGGCCGCTCGAACGCTGACGGTCAGGCCGGAGCGCGAGCGAGGAGCCATCCTCGCTTCTCGTCGAGCCAGCGATCGAACGCCAGCCCGACGCCTCCGAGGACGGCACGAAGCGCCGGCTCGCCGAGGAGCTCGGCCTCGAACGGCTGGCGCCATGTCCGGCTGTCCAGCGTGTAGGCGACCGTCGCGTGAACGAAGGGCGGGTCGAGCCGGACCGCCTCGAACGCGACCTCGACCTCGCCAAGCAGGCTGCTGCGACCGACCTCCCAACGGACCGCGGGCGGGTAGACCTCGATCATCACGTCTCCCCCGGGCGCAGCGTGGCGGCGTGCCGTGTGGAGAAACCGATCGCGGACCGGCGACGGGGAGTTCACGAGATGGCTGCCGAGGAGCACGACCGGAAAGCGGAGTCCGAGGTCGAGGTCCTCGATCCCCGACTGCACCCGCTCCACGCCCTCCAGCCCCTCGAGCGCAGAAAGCATCGCCGCCGACTCGTCCACGGCCACGACCGGATGGCCCAGGGCGACGAGGCGTCTCGTCACCCGACCAGCGCCCGCGCCGAGCTCGAGGACGGTCGCTCCGATCGGTACCACGGCGTCGACGATCTCTGCCTCGCCGTTCGGCGGCAGGCGCCGATAGACCTCGACCGGGCTGCCGTCGGCCGCGATGTCTTCCCCGGGACGCGTCACGCCAGGCGGAGCTCGACGATCCCCCGGCCCAGCCGCCGATCGACCTCGGCCAGCAGCTCCGCGTCGTAGGCGATTCCCGTCCGGAGCTCCATCGGCAGCGCCTCGCCACCACCCGACGGCAGGTGGAGGACGACGCGGGTCGCGCCCGGGCGGCTGCGCATGACCCCCTTTATCTCCTCCATCGCCCGGACGACCCGGTCAGTTCCAGCGGCCCGTGCGAACCGGACGTGGAGTACGCGATCGGGTGCGGCATCGACCGGCTCGGTCGGGGCTGCGGCGGCATCCGCGGCGGCACGTCTGGCCTCCTCGGGCAGTGGCGGCTCGTCGTGCTCGTCGGCGATGGGCAGGCCGTCAGGCTCGACGTACGTCGGGACCGGCTCAGCAGGCGAAAGCGGCGGCAGCGCGGCCGAAACGGCCGGCCTCGGAACCGACGGGGCGAGGACCCCGAGGGCGTCGGCCGTCGACGACCGAGCCTCGGCCCGGAGGGGCGAAACCCAGGGGACCGCCACCGACGGCGTCGGCGCCATTGCCGCCACTGTCGGCCGCCCCGTTGGCGGTCCGCCCCAGCCCTCGTCGAGCGGTGGTATGGCGACCGGCGATGGGACTGGCTGCGCGACGGGACGCTCCGAGCCGTTGCCATTCGAGCCGTTGCCATTCGAGCCGTTGCCATTCGAGCCATTCGATCCGTTGCCGTTGCCCGCGTAGCCGCCGCGCCGGCGTCCGCCCCGATCGGCCGCCGCGACCTCGCGCGCGAACGCCTCGGGTCCTCGGGCGACGGCCGACTCCCATTCGACGACGAGATCGGCCAGGATCGACGCCTCCTCCCCGCGGTGGTCCACGCGGCCGGCGACGAGGAGGATCGCGCCGTCCTGCCACGTCGCCGCCGTCTGCTCGTACGTCTTGGGGAAGACGACGACCTCGACCGCGCCCTGGAGGTCCTCGAGCGTGGCGACCGCCATCGTCTGGCGGGCCTTCGTCACGACCATGCGGACGCCGGTGACGATGCCGCCGATCACGACCCGCTGTCCGTCGAGCGACTCGTCCTTGAGGTCTCCCGAGTAGGCGTTGACGTACGCCCCCACCTGATCGGCCACCTCGCCCATCGGATGCTCCGAGAGATAGAGCCCGAGCAGCTCCTTCTCCCAGCGAAGCCGAACCCGCATCGGCTCCTCGGCGACGTTCGGGAGCGGTCGCTCGAGCGAGACGGCGTCCTCGGACACCGCCATGTCGAACAGCGAGGTCTGGCCGGTGATCCGGTCGCGCTGAACCGCCTGCGCCGCGGCCATCGCGTCGTCGAGGCCGTCGAGGATCTGTGCCGGGTGGCCGAACGCCGCGAGAGCGCCTACGCGGGCGAGCGATTCGAGGACCTTTCGGTTCGCGAGCCGGAGGTCGATCCGGGAGCAGAAGTCGGTGAGCGATCGGAACGGCCCGCCCTCCTCGCGGGCGTCGACGATCGACTGAATCGCGCCCTCGCCGACGTTCTTCACCGCGAGCAGCCCGAAGCGGATCGCCTCGCCCTCGACCGTGAACTCGACGCCGGAGCGATGGACGTCGGGCGGCAGGACCTCGATCCCCATCCGGCGGCACTCGGCGACGGCGGCCGCGACCTTCTCGTCGTTGTCCCGGAAGGCCGACAGCACTGCCGCCATGTACTCGACGGTGTAGTTCGCCTTGAGATATGCGGTCTGGTACGCGACGAGGCCGTAGCAGGTCGCGTGGGCCTTGTTGAACCCGTACCGCTCGAAGGGCTCGAACGCCTTGAAGACCGCGTCGATCGTGTCGGCCGGGACGCCCCGCTCTGCGGCCTGGCTGACGAACTTCTCCTTCTGTGCCCGCAGGACCGACGATTTCTTCTTCCGGATCGCGTAGCCGAGCGTGTCCGCCTCGGGCCCGGTGAAACCGCCGAGCGCGATCGCCGCGGCCATGATGTCCTCCTGGTAGACGAAGATTCCGTACGTCCGCTCGAGGAACGGCTCGAGGAGCGGGTGGAGGTACGTGACCTGCTCCTGGCCGTGCTTGCGGCGGATGTAGGCCGGGATGTTGTCCATCGGGCCGGGGCGGTAGAGGGCGACCATCGCGGCGAGGTCGTTGACCGATGTCGGGCGCAGCTCGCGGACGTAGCGGCGCATGCCCGCGGACTCCAGCTGGAACACGCCGGTCGTCTCGCCCGACGCGAGCAGCTCGAAGGTCTTCGCGTCGTCGAGCGGGATCCGCTCGAGGTCGATCTCGACGCCCCGGTGGCCCCGGATGCGGTCGACGGCATTCTTGAGGATCGTCAGGTTCGACAGGCCGAGGAAGTCGAACTTGAGCAGTCCCAGCGCGTCGACCCCGTGCATCTCGAATTGGGTCATGAGCGCTTCAGAGTTCGTGGCCTTCTGGAGCGGCATGATCTCGGTCAGCGGCTCGCGGCTGATGACGACGCCGGCGGCGTGGGTCGAGGCGTTCCGGGCGACCCCCTCGAGCTGCTTCGCGAGGTCGATGAGGCGATGGATCCCCGTGTCCGCGTCGTACATCTCGCGGAGCGCGGGCGCGGTCTCGAGCGCCTCGTCGAGCCTGATCCCGAGCTGGTTCGGGACGGCCTTGGCGATCCGGTCGACCTCGCCGTAGCCGTAGCCGAGCACCCGGCCGACGTCCCGGATCGCCGCCCGGGCGAGCATCGTGCCGAAGGTGATGATCTGGGCGACATGGTCGGCGCCGTACTTGCGGGCGACGTAGGCGATCACCTCGTCCCGCCGGTCGTCCTGGAAGTCGACGTCGATGTCCGGCATCGTCACGCGGTCGGGGTTCAGGAAACGCTCGAACGGAAGCTGCCAGGCGATCGGGTCCACCGGCGTGATGCCGAGCGTGTACGTGACGATCGATCCGGGCGCGCTGCCCCGGCAGGTCGTCTGGATCCCCTGCTCGCGGGCGAACCGGACGAAGTCCGCGACGATGAGGAAGTAGCCGGCGTAGCCCATCGAGATGATCACGCCCAGCTCGTAGTCGAGCCTGGCCTGCAGCTCCGGCTTCACGGTCCCGTAGCGGGCCTCGAGGCCACGCTGGCACTCGCGCCGAAGCCATGACTCGACGGTCTCGCCGTCGGGCACCGGGAAGTGCGGGATCCGGAGCTGGTTGAGCGGCAGCTCGACGTCGCACATCTCGGCGATCCGGCGCGTGTTGAGGAGCGCCTCGCGCTGGTCCGGGAAGAGCGCGGCCATCTCGGCCGCCGACTTCAGGTAGAAGTCGCTCGTCTCGAACTTCATCCGGCCCGGCGTGTCGAGGTTCGAGCCCGTCCCCACGCATAGCAGGACGTCGTGGGCGTCGTGCTGCTCACTGCGAACGTAATGGAGATCGTTCGTCACGACGAGCGGCAGACCGACCTCGGGCGCGAGCCGGAGAAGCTGCTCGTTGAGCCGGCGCTGCTCGGGCAGGCCGTGATCCTGGAGCTCGAGGAAGAAGCCCTCGGGACCGAAGATCTCCGAGTACTCGCCGGCCACCTTCCGCGCCAGCTCCCAGTCCTCGACCTCGAGCGCACGGGCGACCTCGCCGTTGAGGCAGGCGCTGAGGCCGACGAGTCCGGTGGCGTGCGCGGCCAGGTGCTCCCGGTCGATCCGCGGCTTGTAGTAGTAGCCCTCGACATGGGCGTCGGTGACGAGCCGGCAGAGGTTCTGGTAGCCGGTCCAATCCCTGGCGAGCAGGATGAGATGGAACGGCTGCGCGTCGGCCTTGCCCTCCTTGTCCCGCATCGACCGCCGGGCGACATACGTCTCCACGCCGATGATCGGGGCGATCCCCCTTGCCTTCGCCGCCTGGAAGAACGCCACGGCGCCGTAGAGCGCGCCATGGTCGGTCAGCGCGAGGCGGTCGAAGCCGAGGTTCGCGGCGCTGTCGACGAGGTCGGTGATCCGGCCGAGCCCGTCGAGCAGGCTGAACTCGGAGTGCGTATGGAGGTGGACGAAGTCGCTCGGGGCGAGCGCGCTAGCCACCTTCCGACCGTCGAATCAGGCGCTCCACGCGGCCTCCTCCATCGCAGGTCAGGGTAGCCGACACCCGGCCGGGCCGACCCTGCCCCGGTCAGGCACCGACGGTCGAGGAATCCTCCTCCGAAGGGGTGAGGCGGATCATCGGAATGACCCGGCCGGTCTGCTCGGGATAGGGCGCGAACCATGGCAGCTGGCGGACGTGCTCGTCCCAGGCGGCATCGCGATCGGCGCCCTCGATCGGCTCGGCCCGCGCGCCGAACCGCCGCGTTCCGATCTCGATCGTCACGTCGGGGTTGGCCCGGACGTTCGCGATCCAGGCCGGCGTCCTGGGGCTGCCGCCGGCGGTGCCCGCCACGACGTACACACCGTCCTGGCGCGAGTAGGTCAGGATCGCCTGCCGGCGGTCGCCGCTTCGTGCGCCCGTCGCCGTCATCAGCATGAGCGGATGACCGGCCAGCCGGCCGCTCGTCGGGTGCCCGTCGTGGGCGCGCATGTCTGCGATCAGCGCTTCCTGCGACTCGTTCGGTGTCGGCATCACATCGCTCCGGAGTGCTCGGTCGTTTCGTTGATTCGGCAACGATGCCATGCGTCGGCGCTGACTGCGTTCGTGGGGTGGTGACAGGACCCGGCGATCCCGGCACGCTTCGCCCCGTGCACCACCCCGTCGCCCGCCAGCTCATCCCCGACGAGATGTGGGCGACCGACGGCTGTCTGCACGTTCACGGCCCGATGACTGATCCGAAGCGGGTCTCGCCGGTGAGCCCCGGACGGTGACGACCCGTGCCGGGGCGCCCGGGCGACCCGTCATCCGTGGTCGGCTCGTGTACCTCCGCCCGATCGAGCCCGACGACGCCGGGATCGTCCACGGCTGGTACGAGGACGCCGAATTTCTCGCGCTCATGGGCGGCCGGCCGGCATCCCTGGCGGAGCGGCGCGCCGCGTTCGCGCGCCGCGCCGAGGACCCGCCCCGCGACGTCATCAACCTCCTCGTCTGCCGTCGAGAGGACGGGCGACCCGTGGGCCGGGTGGACGTCTTCGAGATCGACCCGTACAACGGCAACGCGGGGTTCGGCATCGGGATCGGCGACCCGGACGACCGTGGAAAGGGCTACGGTCGCGACGCCGTCGAGGCACTGCTGGACTACCTGTTCGGCCAGCTCCGGCTCGAGCGCGTGTGGCTCACGACCGACGCCGACAACGCGATCGCGCAGCACCTGTACGAGACCGTCGGATTCAGGCGCGAGGGAGTCGCCCGGCACGCCTACCACCAGGACGGCCGCTACCAGGACGACGTGCGAATGGCGATTCTCCGCGACGAGTGGCGCGCACTGCCGCGTCCGAAGACCGGCCTCCGGATCGACCCGATGGAGCCCGAGCGGCTCTGACGCCCTCGGGCGACGTGACAGGGCCCGTACGCTTCGCGCCATGGAGGGGCGAATCCTGCTCGTCGAGGACGACGCGTCGATCCGCGAGGTCGTCGAGCTCGGGCTGGCGCGGGCCGGGTTCGAGGTCGAGGCCGCCGCCGACGGTGTCGCAGGGCTCGATCGCTTTCGCGCCCGGCCGCCCGATCTCGTGCTCCTCGACGTCATGCTGCCGGGCCTCGACGGGCTCGAGGTCGCCCGGGAGATCCGCCGCGACTCGACCGTGCCCATCGTCATGCTGACGGCACGGGGCGACACGATCGACGTGGTCGTCGGCCTCGAAACGGGAGCCGACGACTACGTCCGGAAGCCGTTCGAGATCCCCGAGCTGATCGCCCGGGTCCGGGCGGCGCTGCGTCGGCAGCGGGCGCCCGAAACGACGCCCGTGCTCCGGCTCGGCGGGCTCGAGATCGACCTGGCAGGCCGGACCGTACGCCGCGACGATCGGGACGTTCCACTGACCCGGACCGAGTTCGACCTCCTCGCCGAGCTCGCGGCGCGACCGGGACAGGTGCACACGCGGGACCAGCTCCTCGATCGGGTCTGGGGCTACGACTTCCTCGGCGACTCGCGGCTCGTCGACGTCGCGATCGGTCGGTTGCGGGCGAAGGTCGAGGCCGATCCGACGCGCCCCGCAGTTGTCCTGACCGTTCGCGGCGTCGGGTACAAGACCGGTCCGGGCTGAGGCCGGGATGCGCCTCGGGCTTCGGTTCCGGCTCGCGGCGACGATCGTCGCGCTCGTCGCGATCACGGCGGCAGTTCTCGGCGTGGCCGCCTCGGTCGCCGTGGAAAACGCGCTCCGCGGCCGACTGCTCGCAGAGGCCGTTCGCGAGGCGAACTTCGACCTCTCCGTGCTCGTGCCCCAGGCGTTGGAGGGTCGGGCGACCCGTGAGGCCTTTCTCGCCAGCGATCTGCCCGACGCCTTCCAGCGCCGGGGCGGCCTCGAGACGATCGCCGACTTCGGCTCGCAGGGCGCCTGGGTCTCATCGCCGACCCTGACGGACGCGCTCGTCGCGATTCCGGGTTCCATTCGGACGACCGCGAACGCCGGCGGCCAGCTCGCGTATGCGTGGACATCGATCGGAGGCGGCCCGGCGCTCGCGGTCGGCGGCAGGGCGGCGGGCGGCGTCCCGGCAACGTTCTGGTTCATCCGTCCGACCGACGACATCGAGGCAACCCTCGCAACGCTTCGGGCGGCGCTGGCGGGCGTCGCGCTCGCCCTCGTCGTCGTCGCCCTTGTAGCGGCGCGACGGCTGGCGGGCGGGATCCTGCGGCCGATCGGGCAGTCGGCAACTGCGGCGGGGCACATCGCGGCCGGCGACCTCTCGGCCCGGGTCCCGGTCGCCGGCCGCGACGAGCTCAGTGCCCTCGGTCGCTCGCTCAACGAGATGGCAGCGGCCCTCGAGACCACGATCGGCCGCCTCCGCGCGGCCGAGGCACAGAACCGTCGCTTCGTGTCGGACGTCGCACACGAGCTTCGGACGCCCCTCGCGGCCCTCGTGGCCGAGGCCTCGCTCGTCCGCGACGCGCTGGCCGACGGCGACCTCGGTCCCGGCGAGCGGCGCGCGACCGAGCTCCTCGTGGCCGATGTCGGTCGACTCCGCGCCCTCGTCGAGGACCTCATGGAGCTGTCGCGGTTCGATGCCGCGGCCGAGGAGCCGCGCCGCGAGCCGGTCGACGTCGGTGCGCTGGTCGGGGCGATCGTGGCCTCCCGCTCGCCCCGAGCAACCCTTCGCGCCCCGACCGAGCCCATCGTCGTGTCGACCGAGCCCCGGCGGCTCGATCGGATCGTCGGCAACCTCCTCGACAATGCCCGCCAGCACGCGCCGGGTGCCGAGATCGAGGTGGCGGTTTCGCGCGAGCCGGACTTCGGCAGCGTGACCGTGAGAGACCATGGTCCCGGGGTCCCGGCGTCGGCGCTGTCCCAGCTGTTCGAGCGGTTCTGGACGGGCGACCGGTCGAGGACGGGTGGATCGAGCGGTCTGGGGCTCGCGATCGCCCGCGAGCACGCTGAGCTGCTCGGCGGATCGCTCGAGGCGAGCCTTCCCACCGGCGGTGGGCTCGCCGTGACGCTCCGGCTCCCGCTCGCCGAGCCCGTTGCACAACCGTTACCGGGCCGCGACGACCCGGTGACGGCACGGGACGAGGCTCATGCGACGTCGGAAGCCGCCTCCCGGAGATCCGCATGAACGTCCATCGCATCCTCGGCGCTCCGCTTCGTTCGGTCACGCTCGTGGTGCTCGTCGCGCTCTCGTCGGCCCCGATCGCCTGTGCGCCGTCGACGGGCATCGCCGGGCCGATCGCCACACCCCCACCCACGTCGCAGCCCTCGGTCGTCCAGAGCCCCGACGCCACCGCGCCTCCATCAGGGTCACCCGCGCCGTCCGTTCCCAACGGGCCCTCGACCGGGCCGTCGGCGACCGCGGCGCCGCCCTCGCCGCCGCCCGGCGCCTCGGGTACGACGGTCGTCCGCGCCTACTTCGTGCGCCCCGACGAGAGGCCCGGAGCCTTCCCGTGGGATCTCACGCCGACCCTCCGGACGGTGCCGGAGACCCGGGGAGTCGCCCGGGCCGCCATGACGCAGCTCCTGGGCGGACCAGGGTCGGACGGAGGGCAGACCCTCATCCCATCCGCCGTGACGCTGCTCGACGTCTCGATCGACGACGGCGTGGCCACCGTCGATGTGTCGGCCGGTTTCGCGGCCGGCGGCACGACGGCCTCGCAGATCGGCCGCGCCGCGCAGGTCGTCTACACCCTGACCCAGTTCTCGAACGTCAAGGGCGTTCTGATCCAGGTCGAGGGCGAGCCGGTGGCGGTGCCCGACGCATCGGGGCGGACGCACACCGATCCGGTCCGTCGGGCCGACTATCGCGACCTGCTGCCCGCGATCTTCGTCGACCGACCGGCCTACGGGGCCGCGATCGGGAACCCGGCCCGTGTCGCCGGCCTGGCGAACGTGTTCGAGGCCACGTTCCGGGTCCGGCTGATCGACGCGGGGGGCCGGACGCTCGTCGACCGTCAGGTCATGGCGAGCTGCGGCACCGGCTGCTGGGGAACGTTCGACGTCACCGTCGCCTACGCGATCGAGAAGGCCCAGTGGGGAACGCTCCGGGTCTACGACCGCTCCGCGCAGGCTGGGTCGCCCGAGAACGTCGTCGAGTACCGCGTCTGGCTCACGCCGGCCTGAAATTCCGCGTGCGCCAGCGCCGCGTCGGAGGCCGCGCGGCGCTCTATCCTCTCCGGGGCCGCCCGCCCGGCCGACTTGTGTCGGCGAGCCGGCCGTCGCTACGATCGAGCGCGATGGCCGGGCCGCCCGGCAGACGCGCGAATCCGTCGCCGCCGGATGCCGGATGGGCGGAGCGGCGACGCAGAGGAGGAAGCATGCGCATCCGCTCCACGGGTTTCAGCCTGCTCGGCGGGCTGGCCCTCGTCGTGGCCGCCTGTACCGGCGGCACTGCTTCGCCGACCGCGGCGCCGTCGAGCGCGGCACCGGCCAGCTCCGCTCCGGCGTCGGCGGCCGAGTCGCCGAGCGCATCCGCGCCCGCGTCGGCATCGAGCCTCAAGCTCGGCGTCGTCACGGACGTCGGCACGATCAACGACAAGAACTTCAATGAGTACTCGTACAAGGGCGCCCAGCAGGCGGCCCAGGAGCTCGGGATCGCGGGAGACGTTCCGTATGCCGTCCCGAAGGACGCCTCGGAGTACCCGACCCTCATCAACAACTACGTCAGCCAGGGCTTCAACATCATCGTGACGGTCGGGTTCAACCTGACGAACGACACGATCAAGGCCGCCAAGGCGAACCCCGACATCTGGTTCGTCGGCGTCGACCAGGCCCCGATCTGCGTCGACGAGCAGGGCGCGCCGGACTCGACGTTCGCGTGCAAGGGCGATCCGAAGACGCTCCTGCCGCACTACGTCGCGATCGGCTTCCAGGAGGACCAGGCCGGCTACCTCGCCGGGATCGTGGCCGCCTCCGTCAGCAAGAGCGGCACCATCGGCGCCATCGGTGGCATCACCATCTGCGCCCCGTGCGTCCGGTACATCCAGGGCTATGAGCTTGGCGCGAAGTCGGTCAACCCCGACATCAAGGTCAAGACGGCCTACATCACGACGAGCGACTTCACGAAGGCCTTCGCCGATCCCGTGACCGGCAAGAACTTTGCGAAGCAGTTCATCCAGCAGAACAAGCCCGACGTCCTGTTCCAGGTCGCCGGCCTCACCGGCAACGGCATCCTCGACGCGGCGTGCGACGCGGGGATCTGGGGGGTCGGCGTCGACGTCGATCAGTTCCTCTCGTACCCCAACGCCGACAAGTGCCTGATCACCTCGGCCGAGAAGCACCTCGCGAACGCGGTCGACCAGGTGGTCAAGGCAATCTCCGGCGGCTCGCAGCAACCGGGCGACGCCCACTTCGACGCGACGAACGATGGCATCGGCGCGTCGCCGGGCCACGACAACGCGAGCCAGTGGCCGTCAGACCTGCAGGGCAAGCTCGACCAGGCGCTCGCCGGGATGAAGGACGGCAGCGTCAAGACGTGCCCCGATCAGGGCTGCGGCGCGCCGCCGTCGTCCTAGTCCGGACCCTTCGCAGCACGCAAGCGGGCTCGGCCTTCCGGCCGGCCCGCTTGCCGTTTTTCGGGGGCTCGCATCGGCGAGAATGGGAGCGATGACCGAAGCGACGGTTCGCCCGCCCGCGCTCGAGATGCGCGGGATCACGAAGCGCTACCCGGGCGTCGTCGCCAACGACGGCATCGACCTCGAGATCCGCCCCGGCGAGATCCACGCGCTGCTGGGCGAGAACGGCGCCGGCAAGACGACGCTGATGAATGTCCTCTATGGGCTCGCGCGACCGGACGAGGGCCAGATCCTCCTCGACGGCGAGCCCGTCGTGATCGACGGCCCCGCCGACGCGATCGCCCGCGGCATCAGCATGGTCCACCAGCATTTCATGCTCGTCCCGGTCCTGTCGGTCGCCGACAACATCCTCCTCGGCGAGGAGACGATGGCGAACGCCGTCTTCCTCGATCGGAAGGAGGCCCACCGGCGGATCGTGGAGCTCGGCCGACGGTTCGGGTTCGAGATCGATCCCGAGGTGCCGGTCGGTTCGCTGTCGGTCGGCTGGCAGCAGCGTGTCGAGATCCTCAAGGCGCTCTACCGCAACGCCCGGATCCTCGTCCTCGACGAGCCGACCGCCGTCCTGACGCCGCAGGAGACCGAGGAGATCTTCGCGGTCCTGCGGCGCCTTGCCGCGGAGGGCCACAGCATTGTCTTCATCAGCCACAAGCTCTACGAGGTGCTCGAGATCGCGGACCGGATCACCGTCATCCGCCGTGGCAAGGTCGTCGGCCAGCGGCTCCCCGCCGAGACCGACGAGGACGATCTGGCCGAGCTCATGGTCGGACGCGAAGTCCAGCTGACGGTCGATCGCGGTGAATCTCATCCCGCGGGCGTGGAGCTCGCCGTGGCCGACCTCCGCGCCCGTGACGATCGGGGCAGCGAGGTCGTTCGCGGCGTCTCGTTCGAGGTGAAGGCCGGCGAGATCCTCGGCATCGCCGGCGTCGCCGGCAACGGCCAGGACGAGCTCGTCGAGTCGATCGTCGGGCTCCGCCGGCCGTCGTCCGGGACCGTCCGGCTCGGCGACCGCGATGTGACCGGCTGGTCGCCCCGGCGGATCAACGAGGCGGGCGTCGCCTACGTCCCCGCCGATCGCCAGCGTTACGGGCTCGTCCTCGGGTTCCCGGTCGCCGACAACCTCGTCCTGACGAGCTACTACCGGTCCCCGTTCGCACGCGGGATCCTCCGGGAGGACGACGCGATCGACGCGGCCGCAACGGAGCTGATCGGCGCGTTCGATATCCGGACCCCATCGGCGGAGGTGAACGCGGGGACGTTGTCGGGCGGCAACCAGCAGAAGGTCGTGGTGGCCCGCGAGCTCGGCCGCGACCTCAAGCTGCTGGTCCTCGATCAGCCGACGCGCGGGCTCGACGTCGGGTCGATCGAGTTCATCCACCGCCAGTCCATCGCGAAGCGTGACGCCGGGACGGCCATCCTGCTGGTATCGGCCGAGCTCGACGAGGTCCTCGAGCTGTCCGACCGGATCGCCGTGATGTACCGGGGCGAGATCGTTGCCGTCCTGGACGGCCGAACCGCCGACAAGAACGAGATCGGGCTCCTGATGGCGACGGGCGGCCGCGAACGGGCCCGGGAACCGATGGCGGCGGCGTCGTGAGCGGCAGCATCACCGGCACGACCCGCGGGAGTGCGGGCGCGTTCGCCCGCCGGACGTGGTCTGTCGTCGCCCTGCCGCTCCTGTCGATCGTGCTCGCGCTGCTCGTCGGCACGGTCCTCATCCTCGCCTCGGAGCTGTTGATCCCGAACCGGGCCTTCAATCCGCTCCTGCCGCTCGACGCCTATCGCTCGCTCTTCGTCGGCGCCTTCGGCAGCTTCGACGCCATCGTCGCCACGCTCGTCTTCACGACGCCGCTGCTGCTGGCGGGGCTCGCCGTTGGCATCGGCTTCCGGGCGGGCATGTTCAACATCTGCGCGCTCGGCCAGTTCCTGCTCGGCGCGCTGTCCGCGTGCTGGGTCGCCCTCATGCTCAACGGCGCGCCCGCGATCGTGGCCGTGCCGGCGGCGATCGTCGCGGGCGCGATCGGCGGCGCGGTCTGGGGCTTCATCCCCGGCTTCCTCAAGGCGCAGTCCGGCGCCCACGAAGTGGTCACGACGATCATGCTCAACTACGTCGGGATCTACGTCCTCGCAGCGGTCGTCAGCGGCCCCCTCAAGGCACCGGGGTCGCCAAACCCGATCACCCAGAACATCGACGCAGCCGCGCTGCCGATCCTGCTCGGCCGGAACGGCCACCTCGGCATCGTCATCGCGTTCGCGGCGGCCGCCGTCATCGCCTGGCTCCTCTACCGGACCACGCTCGGTTTCGAGATCCGGACCGTCGGCGCGAATCCGGACGCTGCGCGCTATGCCGGAATGCGGCCGAAGCTCCTCCTGATCTTCACGATGTCGGTCTCCGGCCTGCTCGCCGGTCTGGCCGGGGCCGGCCAGGTCCTCGGCGTCAACCACCAGCTCAACGCCGCGTACAGCACGACCGTCGGCTTCGACGGGATCGCGGTGGCGCTCCTCGGCCGGTCGAACCCGATCGGGATCGTCTTCGCGTCGCTGCTCTTTGGCTCGATGCGGGCCGGGGCCGGGCTGATGCAGATCGAAGCCCAGATCCCGCCCGAGCTCGTCGACGTCCTCCAGGCGACGATCCTCCTCTTCCTCGTCGCCAGCCCCGTTCTCCAGCGGATCTTCCGCCTTCGGTCGGCCAAGGGGATGGTCGACAGCGCGACCTTCACCCGCACGTACGGCGGCGGCACCGAAGTGGCGGCCCAGTGATGGATCCGTTCATC